>JAQGMY010000054.1 GCA_028292105.1 Ramlibacter sp. | reverse complement strand
CGTCGTCCCGGCTGGCCCAGCGGAAGCCGTCCATCTCGGGTGTCGGCTCGCCGGTGTCCGGGTGGATGAAGTGGCTCGCGCAGGTGAGGTGGGAGATGTCCGCCAGGCTTGCCGGCGCCCGCACCCGGAACAGGTGCAGCCGCTTGTCGGGCCGGAAATCGAAGCGGCCAAGCTCCACGAACAGGTCTTCGGCAAATTCCAGCCCGGTCTCCTCGTGCAGCTCGCGCCTGGCGGTATGGATGGGCGGTTCGCCCGCTTCCTGCATGCCCTTGGGAAGGTCCCACAGGTCGTGGCCGGTGACATGGCACAGCAGGACCTGGCCGCGGCTGTTGATCACGACGACGCCGCAGGATACCGGCAGGTCGTGCCTGGTGCTGAAATCCAGTGAATGTTTCGTCATCGGTGGTCGTGCCGGAATGGAAGGAAAGAATGCGCCGGAAAGGCGGCGGGCGAGGCCGGCAACCATTGTAGCGATAGGCGCCGCCGCCGTATTGCGCGCTGCGCACCGGCCTGGCATCGGCTTGACCGCAGGTCCCGCGCAGCACACCATTGTCCGGAATGCGAGTGCGCCGCTGGACCGGCGCGCCTGCAAGCGCCATTATCGTGAACCGGGTCGGCCTGCACGCGGCCCGCAATGAAGGGCCGGACATGCGGACCGCCCTTGCCGGACCATCATCAACTCACCGGACAACATGATGCCTATGCGCGCGGCCTTGCTCGCCCTGACCTGCTGTGCCGTCACCCCCGCCTGGCCGGCGCCGCCGGCGCTGCTGGTCAACAGCCTCGGCATGCCTTTCGTACGGGTGCCCGCCGGTGAATTCATGATGGGCAGCGACGAGCCGCCCGACACGCTTGCGCAGTCCTGGCCCGCGTATGAACGCAAGCGCTTCACCGACATCGCCGACGAGGCCCCGGTGCACCGGGTGCGCATCACCAGGCCGTTCTATCTTGGCCAGACCGAGGTCACCGTCGGCCAGTTCCGGCGTTTCCTCGAGGCGTCCGGCCATGTCCCGGAGTCGGTCGCGGACGGCACCGGCGCTTACGGCTACAACCCGGACTACGACCCGGCGACGACAGCCGGCGGCGACGCCTTCGAGGGGCGCGATCCGAAATACTCGTGGCGCAATCCGGGCTTTCCGCAGGACGACAGCCATCCGGTCGTCAACGTCACCTGGAACGACGCGGCAGCCATGGCCGACTGGCTCACGCGCACCGAGGGACATGCCTACCGGCTGCCTTCCGAAGCGGAATGGGAATACGCGGCGCGCGCCGGAACGCGCACCCGCTACCACGCAGGCGACGATCCCGAGTCGCTGCCGGGCGTGGCCAACGTGTTCGACGCCGATGCGGCGCCGTTCTGGAAAAAGTGGGCGAGCCGCGCGCTCGACGGGCACGACGGCCATGCATTCACCGCGCCGGTGGGCAGCTACGCGCCGAATGCGTTCGGCCTGTACGACATGCATGGCAATGCCTGGGAATGGACCGCGGACTGGCATGACGACCATTACTACGCGGTCTCGCCGGTCGACGATCCGCGCGGGCCGGCGACCGGCGCGGTGCGGGTGCGCCGCGGCGGCTCGTGGCACACCTGGTCCTTCTACGCGCGCTCGGCGTTCCGCAACTGGAATGCGCCGGGCACGCGCTATACGCTGGTCGGCATGCGGCTGCTGCGCGAAGCCGATTGATCCACCTGCACGCCAGCCCGCCAGTTCGTTATCCCGCCAGCCCGCCGGCACGTGCGCTCAGCTCCCGAAGCGGTCCCGGGTCGCCTGCGCGCATTCGTTCATCACGGTCAGCGAGCGCCTGACCGTCGGCGTGCCCAGCACGAAGGGATTGCCGCGCGCGCCGGGGGCGGACATCTGCGCGAGCTTGGGCACCGTGCCGTCGTAGCCGGCATGGTTGGACAGCATGACGTCGATGTTCTGCTCGCCCGCCAGCTGCATCATGCGGCTGGTCGCGCCGATATAGCTGTCGAGCCGGGGAATGTCGCGACCGAAGTTGAATGCGGTGCCGCCCCAGATCATTGCGCGATGCGTCTGGCCGCCGGTCTTGACATCGAACACCGGTGAGATCGTGCCCGCGGTGTGGCCGGGCGTCGCAACCAGCGTGACCCGGGTGTCGCCCAGCGTTATCACATCGCCATCCTTCACCGCGATGTCGCGCCTGGGCACCGGCCCCCACTGCGAGGATTCGAATTCCAGCTTGCCCTCGGTCATGGTCCAGTCGGCCTCGCTCATCACCACGCGCGGACGGTAGCGTCCCACCAGGTGGTTGACACCGCCGTAGTGGTCGCCGTGGGCATGGGTGACGATGATGTACTTGATGTCGGCCGGATTAAGTCCCTGCTTCTTCATGCCATCCTCGATCAGGGTCGACGCTTCCTGCGCATTGTTCAATGCATCGATCAGGATGATGCCGTCCGACGTCTTCAGCGCCCAGGCGCTGACCCAGGCGGCGCCGACGAAAGTGAGATTGTCGAATGCGCGGCCGGGAGGCGGCGCCGGCCTGGCGATCTGGGTGGCCACACCCTTCTCGACTTCATCGTGCGATGCGCGGGTTTCGGGAGCGGGCTTGCACAGGACAGTGAGCGCCTGCAAGTCGGTGCCGGCAGCCTGGGTCGCGGCCGCGACATGGGCCGCGCCGGCCTGGGCCGTGACGGGCCTGGCGGGAGGGTTGGTGCATGCAGCCAGCAACGTGGCGGCGGCTGTCGCCACCAGCGGGTATGTCACTCTTTTCATCAGGTCTCCATCGGTTTTTCTTGGTTGGTCGCCGTGCGGCGAACTGGGATCTTACCGTTCTTTACCGTGCAACCCGTCGCTGTGAGGCAGCGA
>JAQGMY010000309.1 GCA_028292105.1 Ramlibacter sp. | reverse complement strand
TGCGCTCGCATCAACGCACTGCTCTCAGGACGTCCAGCAGTTCTTCAGGGGCGACCGGCTTGACCAGGTGATGGGAAAACCCGGCGCGCAGCGCCTGGGCCCGGTCACTCTCCTGTCCGTATCCGGTGACGGCAATGAAGACGGCGTCATTCGCCCCCGCGTCCGCCTTGAGCCGGCGAGCCAGTTCGTAGCCATCCATCTCCGGCAGGCCGATGTCCAGCAAATAGACGTCGGCAGGTTCGCTGGCGGCGGATTCCAGTGCCGCCCGCGCTGAAGACCGGGTCGTGACCATGTGCCCCACGGCCTGGAGAAACATGGCAAGCATCTCGGCGGCATCGGTGTTGTCGTCGACCACCGTCACTCGCAATGCGCGCTGGCGCCCGACCGGCTTCAATGGCGCTTCCCGCGACTCTTCTTGCGCTTGCCCGAGCGGCAGGCGAATCATGAAGGTGCTTCCCTGTCCCGGGCCGTCGCTGGAGCATGACACCTGTCCGGCGTGCAGCTCCACCAGGCTCTTCACCAAGGCGAGCCCCAAGCCCAGGCCCCCGCCGGACCGGTCGGGTGTGCGCTTGGCCTGCGCAAAAAGTTCGAAGGCGTGTTCGACCGTCTCCGCGTCCATTCCGATGCCGTTGTCCTTGACGGCGATGCAGAGCATGCCATCGCTCACGTCCGTGGTGAGTTCGATCTGCCCTCCTGGTGGCGTGTACTTGGCTGCGTTGTTCAGCAGGTTGCTCACGACCTGGACGAGTCGCTTGCCGTCACCCCAGACCATTGCGGCCTGGGGCGCCTGCGTCAGCACCAGCCGATGCCCTCGCGCCTGGATGATCGGCGTCGCCTGCTCTATGGCGTCGGTAAGGATGTGCCTGACGTTGTGGGATGACTTGTTCAACTCCACGAGACCGCGGGTGACCCGCGAGACGTCGAGAAGGTCTTCCACCAGGCTGGTCAGGTGGTCGCACTGCCGCGCGACCACTTCGCTCGTCCTGCGCAAGCGTTCGTCCTCGTGTGCCGAGCGGCGCATCACTTCCGCCGCAGCGCGGATGGGCGCCAACGGGTTCCTGAGCTCGTGGGCGAGCATCGCCAGGAATTCGTCCTTCCTCACGTCCGCGTCCCTGAGCTTCGCCATCGCGGCGCGGACCTCCTGCTCCGCCATCTTCACGCTCTGGATCTGCACGCTCACTGCGTTCAGCTGCCACGGGTCCGTGTCCAGTTCCCGATACCAGTCGGCGTGGCAGAAGAACCAGGAATAGTTGCCGTCCGCCTTGCGCAGCCGGAACTCCAGTTCGAACGGCACCTGGTCGCGCGCGGCTTCGAGCCTGGAAGCGACCCTCGGCGCATCTTCCTCGTGGAAGAAGCGCAGCCACTCGCCCAGGGCAAGCGTGGCTTCCTTGCCCTGCCGCCCGAGCAGCCGAAGGAAGTTTTCGCACACCGTGACCTCCGAACGATCCGGTCTCCAGGTCCAGGTTCCAGCGTTCGCCGCACGCAACACGCGGCGCGTCTGTTCCCGCTCCTTCACGCAACCTTCCAGGAGCTTGTGATCCGTGAGGTCCAGCGTGATCTTGGAGAACCCGAGCAGTTCGCCGGAATGGTCCTTGAGTGCGGTGAGGGCGATCCGCGCCCAGAACAGGCTGCCGTCCTTCTTGCGCCGCCAGGTTTCTTCCTTGTAGAAACCATCGCGCGCGGCGTCGCGCAGGTTGTGCTCCGCCCAGCCCTGCTGTCTCTGCTCTTCCGTATAGAGCAGTGCCAGGTGCTGGCCGATGGCCTCTTCGGCCGTGTAGCCCTTGATCACTTCGGCGGCGCGGTTCCAGGTCGTGATCACGCCGTTGACGTCCAGGAAGAAGACCGCGACGTCCTCGATTTCCTCGGTCATCAGCCGATAGAACTCGGTGAGTTGCCGCTCCGGGATGGATGAGACGAGGTACGGTTGCAGCATCTACAGGGCCTCCGGGATTTGCGGATATTTTCCGCAGCGGTAGCGCTTGCGTCTGTAGGCAACCTGCCCGGGCGAGCCGGGCCGGACCGGATCACTCCAGCGTGAAACCGACCTTGACGGTCACCTGCCAGTGGGCGACCTTGCCGTCCTCGATATGGCCTCGCGTTTCCACGACCTCGAACCACTGCATGTTGCGGACGGTCTCGCTCGCCTTGGCGATGGCGGTGCTCACCGCATCCTCGATGCCTGCGGGGGAGGAACCGGTGAGTTCGAGGATCTTGTACACGTGTGCGGACATTGCAGCTCCATGATGGTGACCGATCGGGTCGGCCGTGCCGGGTGAGGCCGGGCGGCGAGCGGAAGAATGCCAGTATCTTCGCTTTCGACCCGGCGCAGACATCAACTCTCCGTCACCAATGCTGACTTGGCCAGCGATGGACGACACCGCTCTTCATGACGAAATCCACCTGCGCCGTGGTGCTGATGTCCGCGAACGGATCGCCCGGCATGGCAACGATGTCCGCATGGCGGCCCGCCGCCAGCACGCCGAGGTCGTCCTGTCCGAGCAGCTCCGCCGCCACGCTGGTGGCGGCCTGGAGGGCACGGGCGGGCGTGAGCCCGGCCGCCACCATGGCCTGGAATTCGAGGATGCCGTGCTCGAAGGGAAACATGCCGCAGTCGGTGCCGTAGGCGATCTTCACGTCGCTGCCGGCGATCAGGCGTTGCGACTGGAGGATCTGCTGGTTGTCGCGGTCGAACTTCCACACGGCCTGACATGGCAGGGTGTGGTCGTGCATCGCGCGCAGGTCCTCCCGCGTCATCTGCATGGTGGGCACCAGGTAGCTGCCGGCGTCCCTTGCCATGGCTAGCGCATCGCTGTCGATCAGGTACGCGTGTTCCAGGCTGCGGGCGCCGGCCCGGATGGCCTGCCGGCAGCCGTCGGCGGCACCGGTGTGCACGGCCACCGGCATGCCCAGCTGCCTGGCGGTCGCGGCAAGGATGTTCATCTCGTCGTCGAACCAGGTCACGCGGGCCGGGTCGTCGCCCGGGCTGAAATAGCCACCCGTGTTGGTCGTCTTGATCCAGTCGCTGCCGAAGGTGTGCTCGCGCCGCACCAGCGCCTTGATGGCGCCGGCATCGTCGGCGATGGCGGACACCGGGATGTCCCAGCGTGGCCCGTAGAAACCGCGCAGGTCCCCATGGCCGGCAGACGAGCTGATGATGTGCGCGGCCACCACCAGGCGTGGCCCATCGACGAGCCCGGCAGCCAGCGCGTTGCGCAGGTCGACGGTCGGGAAGTCCGGGTCGGCGCAGCCCATGTCGCGCAGCGTCGTGAAGCCGTAGCGCATGTACTCGCGCGCGATGCTCAGGCCCTTGAGCGCCTTGGCCGCGGACGATTGCAGCGTCTGCCCGGCCAGGTCGGCGGCGTCCATCGTCAGGTGGACGTGGCAGTCGATGAAGCCCGGACTCACGGTGCGGTCCGACAGGTCCACCGTCTGCACATCCGGGGGCCGGCGCACCGACGGACCGATCTCGGCGATGCGATCGCCTTCCACGAGGATCTCGACCGCACCCGCGAGGCGGTCCGACACCCCATCGAACATCCTGCCGCACAGCAACACGAAGGCAGACATCTCAGGACCTCCTGCCGGTGCGCCGGCCCCCGGCTGCGCGGCTGCAACCACCAGCCAGACCGAACCGTCAAGGACACCCCGGTCCGCCAAAAGCCGTAGTCTGCTCCAACGCCGGAAGTTGCGGGTGCAGGAAAAAGTGGACGGGCAGCAGCTGGTCGAAAGGAGTCCCCATAGTGGTAAACCAGAGTACCGCTCGCTGCCTCAGCACCAATAATTGGTCGAACCACTTCGATTCAATCTTTGCCAGACTCCGTCCTCCTCGCTGCCGAGAGCACCGCCGACCTCGCGCGCACCAACGGCGACCGGTCCTACCAGCGCCTTGCCGCGCAGATTCTTGCGTTGGTCGGTGACGGCGAGCTGGCGGTCGGCTCCAGGCTGCCGTCCGAACGCACCCTGGCCGAGAGATTCGACGTCAGTCGCACGTCGGTCCGCGAAGCGATCGTCGCCCTGGAAGTCCAGGGCGTGGTCGAGGTGCGCGGGGGGTCGGGGATCTACGTCTGCGCGCCGCAAGGCGCGCAACGCACCTCTTTCCAGCTGCCCCAGGGCCCGGGGCCGATCGAGCTGTTGCGTGCCCGGTCCGTGATCGAGCCGGAGATCGCCGCGCTGGCGGCGAGCGAGCGCAAGGACAGCGATCTCGACCGCATTTTTTCCGCGCTCACCAGCATGCGCGAGCACCTGCATGACAAGGATGCCAACCAGGCCGCCGACCGGCTGTTTCACCTGCGCATCGCGGAGTCCACCGGCAATGGCGTGCTGCTGCACATGGCAACGGCCATGTGGGATCGTGCCCGCGGTCCGGTCTGGTCGAAGATCGAACAGCACTTTCATACGCCGGATCTGCGTGTCGCGTCGCAGGACGATCACCAGCGCATCTTCACCGCCCTGATGGCGCGTGACGTGGCCGGTGCGCGCGCCGCGATGCGCGCCCACCTGGAGCGTGTGATCAGCGAGTTCACCCAGGCCTGGCGCTGACCGTCCGCGTTCGCGCGCGCCGGTCCGACCAGGGCATTTCACCCATGCACCCGAGACAGTGCACATCCCGGAGATCTCCCATGCCTTCAGCCATCAAAGTCCGTTCCCTGCTTCCCACATTGCTCGCCACGCTGCTGCTTGGCGCTGCCCTCGGTGCCCAGGCCCAGCAGCCGCCGGCCGCCGGCAGCAGTGCCCGCATCGACGCCATCAAGAAGGCCGGTGCACTGCGCGTCGCGGTCCTGTCCAATCCGCCGTGGCTGGTGGAGAACACGACGAGTTCGGGCGACGCCTGGGCCGGCCCGGCCTGGCTGCTTGCCAATGAATATGCCCGCCTGCTCGGGGTCAAGGTGCAACTGGTGCCGGTCTCGCACGAGACCAAGGTGCCGGTGCTGGCCTCCAACCAGGCCGACATGACGATCTCCCCGCTTTCCGTGACGCCCGAGCGGCTGAAGGTGGTCGACTTCGTGACCTACTCGAACACCGCTCTGTGCGTGTTCGGTCGCTCCGACAACCCGAAGGTGGCGAACGCCAAGTCGGTGGACGACTTCAACCGGCCCGATGTCACCATCGCCTACTTCACCGGCGGCGGCGAAGAGAACTGGGTCAAGAAGCGCTTCCCGAAGGCCAACCTGCGCGGGGTCTCCTCCGCCGGCACGGCGGCTCCGGTCGAAGAGATCATGGCCCGGCGTGCGGACGTGTCGCCGATCAACCGCGTGCCCTACATGGCGCTCAGCCGCAAGGTCAAGGGCCTGCAGGCCCTGCCCCACGGGAACAACTGCCAGGACAGCACCGAGATGGCGACGCCGATCGGCCTGGCGATCGACAAGAACCAGCCCGAGTACCTGGCGTGGCTGAAGGCAGTGGCTGAAGGCATGGCGGGCAAGCTGAAGACCGACGAAACGCGCGTCATCAACACGATGTGAGCACGCCGCCGGGCGGCGCTTGCCCGCCCGGCACCTACGACCAGGGCTTCGCGATGGATCTCGACTTTCAACCGCTGCTGGAGAGCTGGCGGTTCCTGGCCGGCGGCTTGGGCATCACGCTGCTGCTGTCCGGCGTCACCGCGCTGGCCAGCCTGGTGCTCGGCACCGCGCTGGGCCTGGCGCGCGTCTACGGGCCGGGCTGGCTGCGCATCCCGATCGTCTTCTACATCGACACGCAGCGCGCGATTCCGGTGCTGGTCGTGCTGGTGTGGTTCTACTTCGCGCTGCCTATCCTGACCGGGCTGAGCTTCGATCCGTTCTGGGCCGCACTGGTCGCGTTGACACTGCACATCAGCGCTTATGTGGCCGAGATCGTGCGGGCCGGCATCGAGTCCGTGCGGCCGGGGCAGTGGCGGGCCGGCCTCGCGCTGGGCATGTCGGCGGCCCAGATCGTGCGCCGGGTGGTGCTGCCGCAGGCGATGGTGCGCATGCTGCCGGCGTTCGGCTCGGTGCTGACGCTGACCATCAAGGACACCGCGATCGCGACCGTCATCGCGGTGCCGGAGCTGATGAAGCGGGCCGAAACCATCGCCGGGCAGACCTACCACCCGATCGAGGTGTTCAGCGTGGTGATGGTCATCTACTTCCTGATCCTGTTCCCGGGCTCGCGCCTGATCGATGCGCTGTACCAGCGCATCGCCCACCTGGGCCGTTCATGAACCTGGACTGGAACGTCGTCTGGGTGCACCGGTACGAGTTGCTGCACGGCGCCGGACTGACCATCGCGCTGACGGTGCTGACGATGGCAGCGGCCATTCCCTGCGGCATCGTGCTGGCGCTCATGCGCCTGTCGCACTCGCGCGTGCTCTCCACGGCCAGCACCTGGTTCGTCGAGTTCTTTCGCAACCTGCCGCTGATCCTGGTGGTGTACTGGGCGTTCTACGTGATGCCGGTGTTGCTGCACATCCAGTTCTCGGCCTTCACCACCGGCCTGGTGGCGCTGTGCCTGAACGTGTCGGCCTACAACGCCGAGACCTTCCGCGCCGGCATCAACTCGATTCGCAAGGGGCAGACCGAAGCCGCCACCGCCATGGGCATGAGCCGCTGGCAGGCGATGCGGCGGGTGGTCATCCCGCAGGCCTGGCGCCGCGTGCTGCCGGTGCTGGCGAGCACCTGGGTGTCGCTGTTCAAGGACACCTCGCTGGTTTCGGTCATCGCCGTCGGCGAGCTGGCCCACGCTGCCCTGCAGATCCGGTCCCAGACCTTCCGCGTGCTGGAAATGCTGACGGCCATGGCGGTCATCTACTGGCTCATGGGCTATCCGCAGGCCAAGCTGGTGGACTGGATCCACAAGAAATTCGAGGTCAAGGAATGAATGCTGCTATCGCCACCGCACCGCGCAAGGGCGCCGACCGGCCCCCCGTGGTGCGCTACGACGCGGTGCGCAAGTTGTACGGGGATTTCGTCGCCATCGACGGCGTCTCGGTGCAGGTCCACAAGGGCGAGGTGATGTGCCTGATCGGGCCTTCGGGCTCCGGCAAGTCCACCTTGCTGCGCTGTACCAATGCGCTGGAGATCGTCGACGGCGGCCGCGTGCTGATCGATGGCGAGCCTTTGCCGAAGTCCGAGAGCGAGTTGCGCAAGGTGCGCCGGCGCATGGGCATGGTGTTCCAGAACTTCGAGCTGTTCCCGCACATGACCGCCCTGCAGAACGTCGCCGAAGGTCCGGCGACCGTGCTGGGCATGGCGCCCGCCGAAGCGCGCGAACGGGCGATGGCCCTGCTGCAGAAGGTCGGCCTGGCCGACAAGGCGGCGAGTTTTCCGAGCAAGCTGTCGGGCGGCCAGCAGCAACGTGTCGCGATCGCGCGCGCGCTGGCCATGGAGCCCGAGGTCATGCTGTTCGACGAGCCCACTTCCGCGCTCGACCCGGAGACCATCGGCGAGGTCCTCACTGTGATGCAGCGGCTCGCCGATGAGGGAATGACGATGATTGTCGTCACCCACGAGATGGCGTTCGCGCGCCGCGTCGCCGACTGGGTGGTGGTGTTCGACCACGGCAAGGTGGTCGAAGAGGGGCCGCCCGCGCAGATCTTCGACCATCCCCGCGCCGAGCGCACCCGCGACTTCCTCAGCCACCTGGGCTGGCACGGCTGAACCGTGCGCCGGCCCGACCCCCGCCCTTCGAGACCCCGAGACCCCGAATGAAGATCACCAACGCCCGCGTCATCGTCTGCAGCCCCGGCCGCAACTTCGTCACCCTCAAGATCGAAACCGATCAGGGAATCACCGGCATCGGTGACGCGACCCTGAACGGCCGCGAGCTCGCCGTGGCAAGCTATCTGAGCGACCATGTCATCCCGTGCCTGATCGGGCGCGACGCGCACCAGATCGAAGACATCTGGCAGTACCTCTACCGCGGCGCCTACTGGCGACGCGGGCCCGTCACGATGACGGCGATCGCCGCGGTCGACACCGCCTTGTGGGACCTGAAGGCCAAGGCCGCCGGAATGCCGCTGTATCAGTTGCTGGGCGGTCGCAGCCGCAACGGCGTGATGGTGTACGGCCACGCAAACGGATCGGACATCACGCAGACCGTCGAGGAGGTGCTGCGCTACAAGGAGATGGGCTACCAGGCGATCCGTGCCCAAAGCGGCGTGCCGGGGCTCGACAAGGTCTACGGCGTCGGCCGTGGCAACATGTTCTACGAACCGGCCGACGCCGACCTCCCGAGCGAGCACGACTGGAGCAGCGAGAAGTACCTGCTGCACACGCCCAAGTTGTTCGATGCGGTGCGTAGCGCGGTGGGACCCGACACCCACCTGCTGCACGACGTGCACCACCGCCTGACCCCGATCGAGGCAGGCCGCCTGGGCAAGTCGCTCGAGCCGTACCACCTGTTCTGGATCGAGGATGCGACGCCGGCCGAGAACCAGGAGGCGTTCCGCCTGATCCGGCAGCACACGACGACGCCGCTGGCCGTCGGCGAGATCTTCAACTCGCTATGGGACTGCAAGGACCTGATCCAGAACCAGTTGATCGACTACATCCGCGCCACCGTGGTGCATGCCGGCGGGATCACGCACCTGCGGCGCATCGCCGACTTCGCGGCGCTGCACCAGGTGCGCACCGGCTGCCACGGCGCCACCGACCTGTCGCCGGTGTGCATGGGTGCGGCGCTGCACTTCGACACCTGGGTGCCCAACTTCGGCATCCAGGAATACATGCGCCACACCGAACTGACCGACGAGGTCTTCCCGCACAGCTATCGGTTCGTCGACGGCTTCATGCATTGCGGCGAGACGCCGGGGCACGGCGTGGAGATCGACGAGGCGCTCGCCGCGAAGTACCC
>JAQGMY010000302.1 GCA_028292105.1 Ramlibacter sp. | reverse complement strand
GCTGCCGGGGACGATTCTCGCCCCAAAGTCACGCTGCATCTGCTGCACGAACGGGTCGTTCAGGATGATCTGTTCGGCGGCCTGCTGTCGCGCCGCGGCGGCTTGCGCGTTGCGCCGCGCCGGGCTGGTGAAGGTCACCATGACCTGCAAGCACGACGTCAAGCGCGTCACGATCGACCCCAGCCTGCTGGGCGAGGACAAGGACATGCTGGAAGACCTGGTCGCCGCCGCCTTCAATGCCGCCGTGCGCAAGGCCGAAGAGACGAGCAGCGAGAAGATGGGCAAGCTGACCGCGGGCCTGCCCCCGGGCATGAAGCTGCCCTTCTGACCGTTGGCAGAACCTTCGCTCCAGTCATTGGTCCAGGCGCTGCGGCGCCTGCCGGGCGTGGGCGTCAAGTCGGCGTCGCGCATGGCCTTCCACCTGCTGCAGCACGACCGCGAGGGCGCGCACGTGCTGGCGCATGCGCTGGAGCACGCCGCCACGCACATCAGGCATTGCGCGCAGTGCCACACCTTCACCGAGGACGAGGTCTGCGCCACCTGCCGCAATCCGCAGCGCGACCACAGCAAGCTGTGCGTGGTGGAGACGCCGGCCGACCAGGCCGCCGTGGAGCGAACGCAGGCCTTCAACGGGCTTTACTTCGTGTTGATGGGCAGGCTGAGTCCGCTGGACGGCATAGGCCCGAAGGACATCGGCCTGGCCAAGCTGTTCGCGCGTGCCACCGAGGGCGAAGTGCAGGAAGTGATACTCGCCACCAACTTCACGGCGGAAGGCGAGGCCACCGCGCACGTGATCGGCGAGGCGCTCAAGCAGCGCGGCCTCAAGGTGACGCGGCTGGCGCGCGGCGTGCCGGCCGGCAGTGAACTCGAATACGTGGATCTGGGGACCATCGCGCACGCGCTGGTGGACAGGAGGACGAAATGACGATGACTTACGCGCGCTTCACCGTGGCGTACTGGTGCGTTCTGATCGCGGCGCTGCTGCCCATGGTGTGCGCGGGGGTCGCCAAGTGGAAGGCGTTCGGCCAGCCGGTCAGGCAGGGTGGCTATGACAACCACGACCCGAGGAGCTGGCTCGCGCAGCAGCAAGGCTGGCGCGCGCGCGCCAATGCGGCGCAGGCGAACAGCTTCGAGGCCTTGCCCTTCTTCATCGGCGCCGTCATCATTGCCCACCAGCTGGGCGCGCCGCAGACGCGGCTGGACATCCTGGCGCTGGTCTACGTCACCCTGCGCATCATCTACATCGCCATGTACGTCGCCAACCTGGCCACGGCGCGCTCCGCTTTCTGGGCGCTGGCGTTCGCGGTCAACATCGCCATCTTCCTGAGCGGCTGGCGGTAGTCGCGCACGCGTCACGCGTGTTACGTGGAAACCCGCACGGGACACTCCCGATGCGATGCAGCGGACCTGCGACTAACCTGCCGTCATTCCCGCACGAAGACGATCAGCGAGGTCCCCATGCCCAGTGCTTCCCTCGGCCGGCGCAGCTTCACGCTGCTGGCGGCTGCGGCAGTCGCCGCGCCATTCGTGCGCGCGCAGGGCAAGCCTGAGAAGGTCAAGGTGCAGATCGCCGTCGACGGCAAGGCGGCGTTCAACTACCTGCCGCTGACCATAGCCGAACAGCTCGGGTACTTCCAGAAGGAAGGGCTCGACGTCGAGATCACCGACTTCGCCGGCGGCCCGAAGGCGCTGCAGGCATTGGTCGGCGGTGCCGCGGACGTCGTGGGCGGCGCTTACGAACACACCATCGACCTGCAGGCCCGCAACCACTTCGTGCAGTCCATCGTGCTGATGGGCCGGGCACCGCAGATTGCGATGGGCGTCTCGATGAAGGCGGTGCCCAACTACCGCACGCCCGGCGACCTGCGTGGCCGCAGGATAGGCGTGTCCTCGCCCGGGTCGTCCGCCAACATCGTCGCGAACATGGTGCTGTCGCGCGCCGGACTGAGGGTCGGCGACGTCAGCTACGTCGGCGTGGGGACCGCGGCCGGTGCGTTGAGCGCGCTGCGCACCGGGCAGATCGATGCGATGAGCAACATGGAACCGGTCATGACCATGCTGGAGCAGAAGGGTGAAGTGCGCATCATCAGCGACACCCGCACGCTCAAGGGCACGCAGGACGTTTTCGGCGGGCCGATGCCGGCCGCGTGCTTCTACACGCACAGCGACTTCGTCAGGAACCACCCGAACACCTGCCAGGCGCTGGCCAATGCGGTCGTCCACGGACTCAAGTGGCTGCAGACGGCCGGCCCCAGCGACATCATCAAGACGGTGCCGGAAAGTTACCTGCTGGGCGACCGCGCGCTCTACCTGGCGTCGTTCAACAAGGTGCGCGAAGCGATCGCTCTCGACGGCATGCTGCCGGAAGACGGCCCGAAGACCGCCTTGCGGGCGGTGGCGAGTTTCGATGCCAGCGTGAAGGCCGACAAGATCGACCTGGGCAAGACCTACACCAACGATTTCGCCCGCAGGGCGAAGGAAAAATTCAAGGCGTGAAGCGCGCCCTGCGGGCCCTGTAGGGTGTGCAAGCTCCGCTTGCGCACCAACTTCACCTGCGGCGCGGATTGTCCGGGAAGCGGTCGCGCCGGTTGTTCACGCCGTCGCCGTCGCGATCCTGGTCGTAGCGGTTCTTGATGCCGTCGCGGTCCAGGTCGCCATTCGGGCCCCTCGGGTTGTAGCGGGCGACGTTCGCGGACCGCGGGTTCGGATCGTTCCGGTTGCGGATGCCGTCCCCGTCACGATCGCGGTCGTAACGGTTCTGGATGCCGTCGCGGTCGAGGTCGCCGCGAGGGTTCTGCGCCTGCACGCTGGCGCCGGCGGTCAGGAGGGAGGCGGCGATCAGTGCGCCGAAGATTGCTTTGCGTTGCATGTTCGTTTCCTTCAGCTGCGGCGGGGGTTGTTCGGGAAGCGGTCGAAACGGTTTTGCACGCCGTCGCCATCGCGGTCGCCGCGCGGGCCGTTCTCGCCGTAGCGGTCGCCATGGTGGCGGCCGCGTTCCCAGTTGCCGCCGATCATCACCCACTCGCCATTGCCTCGCTGCACCCAGCGAGGCTCGCGGTACTCGTAGCCGTTGCGCGCCGTCAGCCAGTGGCCTTCGACCCAGACGTACTCGTTGCCACGCCACTCGTAATGGCCTGGCGCCCAGACGTGGCCCGGCCGCACTTCCTGGGGTACGACTTCGTAACGCGGCGCCGGTGGGGCCACCTGCACGATCGCGGTGTATTGCGCGTGGGCCGCTCCCAATCCCATCAGCCCCGCCGCGAAAGCGGTGGCCAGAAGAGTCTTGCGTTGCATGTCTTTGCTCCTTCGAGAGTGAATGGGCCCACTGTCTCGAAGAAGGATCGCCTGCGGCATCAGCACCGAACGGCAGCAACCGTCGGAGTCGTCCTGCGCGGCTTGAAGCCGGTAACAACCGGACGCCGCGGGTTTACCGCGGGCCGTGTAAAGCAACGCCCGCTTCACATGGCGGGCGCTGCGATCTCAGCGTTTCTTCGCCCGGATCACCGGCTTGCGCGCGGAGGCGTGCACCGGGCCGCGCGCGGTCGAGCCCTTGGCATTTTTCGCCGGGGCAGCCCGCCCGGCGGCCGCGCGCACCGGGGCGGCACGAACCACCCCCCGCGCGGGCGCCGAAGTGCGGACCACGGGCGAAGCCGGCGCGGCGCTGCGCAGCGGCACATGCAGCACCACCTGCTGGCCCGCCTTGAACGCCGCGGCGAGGCCGACGTCGTTCCACTCGGCGACCTGCGCCGGGTTCATCTTGTGGCGGCGCGCGATGCTGGCGACCGACTCGTTGCGCCCGGCCTTGACCGTGATGCGGCGCGTGACGATCTCCGGCGCGAGGCTCAATTGGCCGTGGTCCGCCATCTGGCTGGTCACGTCGGTTTGCGTGGCCTGGCCGCGCGGTACGATCAGCACCGAGCCCGCCTTGATCAACATGCGCGGCGGGATGCTGTTGAGGCTGCGCAGGTCGTTCTCGTTCATGCCGACCCGGCGCGCCGCTTCTGACGCGCTCATGGTCGCGGGCGCGCTCCAGGCCGTCCACGAGGCGAACTTGCCTTCGCTGTGCGCGGCGAAGTTGCGCTTGAAGACCGTGGCGTTGTCCCAGGGCAGCAGGATCTCCGGCGTGCCGGCCGCCAGGATGACGGGGCGGTTCAACTGCGGATTGAGTGCCTTGAAGTCCTCGACACCGACGTCGGCCAGCCGGGCGGCGAGTTCCACGTCCATGTCGCGATTGAGCGTGACGGACTGGAAGTACGGATGGTTGTTGATCAGGGGAAGTTCGGCGCGGAACTGGTCCGGCGCGGCGATGATGTTCTTCACCGCCTGCAGCTTGGGGACGTAGTTGCGCGTCTCGTTGGGCATGCTGAGGTCGGTGTACGAGGTGCCCAGGCCGCGCGCCTGGTTGTACTTGATGGCGCGGCCCACGCTGCCTTCGCCCCAGTTGTAGGCGGCCAGCGCCAGGTGCCAGTCGCCGAACATGTTGTACAGCTTTTGCAGGTAATCCAGCGCAGCGCGCGTGGAGGCCAGCACGTCGCGGCGGTCGTCGCGGAACACGTTCTGCTTGAGGTCGAAGTCCTTGCCGGTGGCCGGCATGAACTGCCACATGCCGGCGGCGCGCGCGCTCGACACCGCTTGCGGGTTGAAGGCGGACTCGATGAAGGGCAGCAGCGCCAGCTCGGTCGGCATGTTGCGGCGCTCGAGTTCCTCGACGATGTGGAACAGGTACTTGCGCGAACGGTCCGTCATGCGCTGGATGTAGTCCGGGCGGGTTGCGTACCACTGCTCCTGCTGCCGCACCAGGTCGTTGTCCAGGTTCGGCATCTTGAAGCCGGCCCGGATGCGGGACCAGAGTTCCGCCGGCGGCTCGAGCGACGTGACGTTCTGCGAACTGAGCACCGATCCGCTGAGGGCGCTGAGCGGACCGCTCGGGATCACCGAGGGGCCGTTGCTGCGGGATTCGCGGGCCTTGCCGCCCTCCCTGGATTCGAGCTTGGCCTGCGAGCCCTCGGGCCCCGTGGTGGTGGCGCAGCCGGTCAGCGCCAGGAGGGCGGCGAGGGCGAGCAGCTTGTGTGTGTTCATCTGAACTCGTTCTTCCATTGGCGCAGGGCCGCGAACACCGCGACTTCGTCGCTCTCGTCCGCACCGTCGTAGCCGTGCGCTGCCTGCGCCACGGCCGGTTGCCGTGCCCGCAGGAACGGGTTGATCTCTCTCTCCAGGGCAATCGTGGAGGGCAGGGTGGGCTCGCCGCGCGAGCGACGGGCCTCGCATTGTTGCCGGTAATGCATCAGCTGCGTGTTTCCGGGCTCGACAGCTGTGGCAAATTTCAGGTTTCCGAGCGTGTATTCGTGCGTGCAGCACACCCGGGTCTCGCCGGGCAGCGTGGCCAGCTTGGCCAGCGAATGGACCATTTGCGCCGGCGTGCCCTCGAACAGCCGGCCGCATCCCCCCGAAAACAGGGTGTCACCGCAGAAGACCAGCGGGTCTCCCGGCAGGTCGTCGGTGTAATAGGCGATGTGCCCGGCGGTGTGTCCGGGCACGTCGAATACGTTGAAGCGCAGGCCCAGCACGTCGACGGTGTCGCCCTCGGTGAGCGCATCGAAGGGTTCCGGAATGCGTTCGCGCACCGGGCCATAGACCCGGGCGCCGGTCTCGTCACGCAAGGCATCGACACCGCCGGTGTGATCGGCATGATGGTGGGTGACTAGAATCGCGGCGAGTTGCAGGCCGTTGGCGGCCAGGAACGACCGCACCGGCTGCGCGTCCCCGGGATCGACAACCAGCGCGCGCTGGCCATCGTGCAACAGCCACAGGTAGTTGTCCTGGAAGGCGGGGAGTGGGATCAAGTTCATGGGCGACCGGATTATAGGAATGCAACAGTGGTTCGAGACACCGCCCGGCAGGTATCTGCTGGAGTGGGAGAGGGCCGAGTTCGACCGCGCGGTAGGCGACATCTTCGGCTACCACGCGCTGCAGCTAGGTCTGCCGGAACTCGATACGCTGCAGGCCAATCGGATGCCGCACAAGTGGCTGGCGCTGGGTGAAGCCGCGTCCATTGCCGGGCCGGTGCGGCCGCACATCGTCACCGACTTCGGCGCCTTGCCCTTCGAGGAGAACAGCCTCGACCTGGTCGTGCTGCCGCACTCGCTGGAACTGAACGTCGACCCGCACACCACCTTGCGCGAAGTCGAGCGCGTGCTGGTGCCGGAGGGCAAGGTGGTGGTCTGCTGCCTCAATCCGGCCAGCCTCTGGGGCTTGCGCCAGCGGCGCGCCCATCTCTACCGGCGCCTGGGTTTCGGCGAACTGTTCCTGCCGGATGCCGGCGACTTCATCGGCTACCGTCGCCTGCGCGACTGGCTTCGCCTGCTGAGCTTCGAGGTCGAGGCCAGCAGCTTCGGCTGCTGGCGCCCGGCGATGGCGAGCGACAAGTGGCTGCAACGCTTCGACTGGATGGACGAGGTCGGCGAACGCTGGTGGCCGATCTTCGGTGCCGTCTATTTCATGGTGGCGGTCAAACGCGTGCGCGGTGCCAAACTGATAGGCCCGGTGTGGAAGCGCACCCGGGCGGTGGCCTCCGCACCCATGCCCGTTGCCAATCGGAACCAGCGGGCTTCCCCCGAACTGCGCGAACTGACACCTACAGAATGAACCAGGTCGAGATCTACACCGACGGGGCTTGCAAGGGCAATCCCGGTCCGGGCGGCTGGGGCGCCATCCTGCGCTCCGGCGCCACCGAGAAGGAGTTGTACGGCGGCGAGCCGGCGACCACCAACAACCGGATGGAACTGATGGCGGTGATCCAGGCGCTGGAGGCGCTCAAGCGTCCCTGCGCGGTCACGATCTATCTGGACAGCCAGTACGTGCTGAAGGGCATCACCGAGTGGCTGCCGGGCTGGAAAGCCAAGGGTTGGAAGACGGCGAGCAAACAACCCGTGAAGAACGCGGAACTGTGGCGGCGGCTGGATGAGCTGCTGTTGAAGGGCGGGCACGTGGTGGATTGGCGTTGGGTGCGCGGGCACAACGGCGACGCGGGCAACGAGCGCGCCGACGCGCTGGCCAATCTGGGCGTGCAGGCCGTGCTGGCCGGTCGCTGAGCCTGCCTGTAAAGCGCGCGTAAAAAATCCTTCGGCAAGGACTTGTTGCGATGCTGCAGCGACGCGGGTCGCTCGCGCGGGCAACCTCCTGTTACATTGCAATGTTTGCCCGCAAAGCGCGCAAAGCACGGCCCCACGAGTACTTTCCACGGATCAGCTACATGGCATCGAAGTCGATCTATACCGCGGTCGCCATCGTCGGCATCGCTGCCGCTTCGGGTGCGGCCTGGTGGGTCCAGCGGCAGCCGCACTCTGCCGAAGCGCCCAAGGCCGGCGCCGCCGCCGGCGGAAGCATGGGCGTGGCCGGCCAGACCGGCGGGCCGACCCGCCCGCCGTCGGTGGAAGTGGCCCGGGTCGAGACCGTGCGCATCACCGATGACGCCCAGGCCGTCGGCAGCCTGCGCTCGCGCCAGAGCGTGATGCTGCGCCCCGAGGTGCCGGGCCGCGTCACGCAGATCAACTTCCGTGACGCCGAGAAGGTGCGCCGCGGCCAGCTGCTGGTGCAGTTCGACGACCAGCTGCAGCGGGCACAGGTCATGCAGGCGGAAGCCGAACTCTCGATCGCCCGCGCCAATCACCGGCGCAACGTGGAGCTGGTGGAGCAGAAGTTCATCGCCCAGCGCGCGGTCGACGAGAGCTCGGCCAACCTGCAGGTGGCCGAGGCCAAGCTCTCGCTGGCCAGGGCGACGCTGGCGCGGCTGAAGATCATCGCCCCGTTCGACGGCGTCGCCGGCATCCGCAACGTCAGCGTCGGCGACTTCCTCAAGGACGGCGCCGACATCGTCAACATCGAGGACCTGGAAGCCGTGTACGTCGACTTCCGCCTGCCGGAACGCTTCCAGACCAAGGTTCGACCGGGCCAGACGGCGATGGTCGACATCGACGCCCTGCCGGGGCGCCGCTTCGGCGCGCTGATCCAGGCGGTCGACCCGCTGCTGGATGCGAACGGCCGCTCGGTCGGGGTGCGCGGCTGCATCGACAACCGCGCCATGCAGTTGCGCCCGGGCATGTTTGCGCGCGTGACGCCGGTGTTCGGCATGCGCGAGCATGCCAAGGTGATCCCGGAAGAGGCCATCGTGCCGCAAGGCGGCCGCCAGTTCGTCTACAAGCTGGTCGACGGCCCCGACCAGGACACGCGCATCGCCCAGCGCGTCGAGGTGAAGGTCGGCATACGGCAGCCGGGCAAGGTGGAGATCGTCGAAGGCCTGGTGGCGGGCGACACGGTGGTCACGGCCGGCCAGCAACGCATCCAGAAGGACGGCACGCCGGTGCGCGTGCTGGACCTGGCGAAGGCCGGCGGCGGGGCCGCGGGCGCATCCGCCGGCCTTGGCGCCGGCGGTGGTGCGGGCGCGCGCAAGCCGGCGGCCACGGAAGTGATCGAGGCCGTTGCCGGCCCCGGCAATCCCTGCGTCAATTTCGCCGGCGCCGGAAGCGCTGGCGGCCGCGGCAGCCCCGCGCCAAGGTCCGGTGACGGCAAGCCAGCTGGCGGCAAGCCGCCGGCGCGGCCGGGCCCGGCCGCCGGCTGAGCGCACAGGAGTTCGCATGCAACTGCCCGAGATCTCGATTCGCCGGCCGGTCTTCGCGACGGTGCTGTCCCTCCTGGTGCTGCTGGTCGGAGCGGTCAGCTTCACGCGGCTGTCGGTGCGCGAATACCCGAAGATCGACGAGCCCGTGGTCACGGTCAGCGTCAAGTACGTCGGCGCGTCGGCAGAGGTGGTCGAGTCGCAGGTGACCAAGCCGCTGGAGGATTCCATCGCCGGCATCGACGCGGTCGACGTGATCACGTCGATCAGCCGCCCGGAGCAGGCGCAGATCTCCGTGCGCTTCCGCCTGGAGAAGGACGCCGACACCGCCGCCGCCGAAGTGCGCGACCGGACGTCGCGGGTGCGGGCGCGGCTGCCGCAGGCCATCGACGAGCCGGTGATCGCCAAGGTCGAGGCCGATGCCTTTCCCGTGATCTGGCTGGCCTTCACCAGCGACACGCTGACGCCGCTGCAGATCAACGACCTGGTCAACCGCATCGTCAAGCCGCGCCTGCAGACCGTGACCGGCGTGGCCGACGTGCGCATCTTCGGCGAGCGCAAGTACGCGATGCGCGTCTGGCTCGACCCGGACAAGCTGGCGGGCTTTCGCCTCACCACGCAGGACGTGGAAGATGCCATCCGCCGCAGCAACCTGGAAGTGCCGGCCGGTCGCATCGAGTCGCAGCAGCGCGAATTCAGCGTCACCTCGCAGACCGACCTGGTGCGGCCGGCGCAGTTCGGCGAAGTGGTGATCAAGAACGTCAACGGCTTTCCGGTGAAGGTCCGCGACGTCGCCCGCGTCCAGGAAGGCGCCGCCGACGAGCGCAGCATGGCCCGCCTGAACGGCCGTTACGCGATCTCCGCCGGCGTGATCCGCCAGGCCACGGCCAACCCGCTGACCCTGTCGGCGGGCGTGCGGGAGATGATCCCCAAGCTGAAGCAGGACCTGCCGGCCGACATCAGCATCGACGTGGCCAACGACAACTCGGTCTTCATCGATCGCTCGGTGAAGAACGTCTATCGCACGATCGCGGAGGCCATCGTGCTGGTGGCGCTGGTGATCTTCGTGTTCCTGCGCACGGCCCGCGCCTCGATCATCCCGATCGTCACCATCCCGGTGAGCCTGGTGGGCACCTGCGCGCTGATGGCGGCTTTCGGCTTCAGCATCAACACGCTCACGCTGCTGGCGCTGGTGCTGGCGATCGGGCTGGTGGTCGACGACGCCATCGTGATGCTGGAGAACATCTACCGGCACATCGAGGAAGGCCTGGACCCCTTCTCCGCGGCGATCAAGGGCGCGCGCGAGATCGGCTTTGCGATCATCTGCATGACGCTGACCCTGGTGGCGGTCTATGCGCCGCTGGCCTTCACGCCCGGCCGCACGGGTCGCTTGTTCGTCGAATTCGCACTGGCGCTGGCCGGGGCCGTGCTGGTGTCGGGCTTCGTCGCGCTGACGCTCACGCCCATGATGTGCTCCAAGCTGCTGCGCCACACCAGCAAGCACACCTGGTTCGACACCTTCATGGAGCGCCGCCTCAACGCGCTGACCGGCGCCTACGAAAGGGCGCTGCGCTGGGTGGTGACCGCGCGCTGGCCCGCCCGCGACGGCGGCCGCAGCCGCGTGCTGCAGGCGCGCTGGCTGGTGATCGGCGTGATGGTGCTCAGCGGGCTGGTGATCGCGATGGTGTGGCCCACCATGAAGTCCGAGCTCTCGCCGCTGGAAGACCGCGGCACCATCCTGGCCAACATCAACGCGCCGGACGGCTCCACGCTGGCATACACCGACCGCTACGCCCGGGCGCTGGAGCGCATCGCGCAGCAATACCCGGAGTTCGACCGGATCTTCGCCAACCTCGGCAACCCTTCGGTGTCGCAGGGCAACGTGCAGTACCGGGCCGTGGACTGGGACGAGCGCAAGCGCTCCACGCTGGACATCGCCCGCGAGATGGGGCCCAAGTTCAACGCCTTGCCCGGCGTCACCGCCTTCCCGATCACGCCGCCGTCGCTGGGGCAGGGCTTTCGCGAGCGCCCGGTCAACTTCGTGATCCAGACCTCCGACAGCTACGACAACCTGAACCGCGTCACGCGCCAGATGCTCGACGAGATCGCCAAGAACCCGGGAATCCAGGGCGTGGACGTGGACCTGCGCCTGAACAAGCCGGAGCTGCGGCTGGACATCGACCGGGCCAAGGCGGCCGACATGGGCGTCAGCGTGGACGTGATCGCCCGCGCCATCGAGACCATGCTGGGCGGCCGGCAGGTCACCCGGTACAAGCGCGACGCCGAACAGTACGACGTGATCGTGCAGACCACGCCCAGCGGCCGCACGACGCCGGAAGACATCGACAGCATCAACGTGCGGGGCCGCGGCGACGTGATGATCCCGCTGTCGGCCCTGGTGACGGCGCGCGAGACGGTGAGTCCGCGCGAGCTCAACCACTTCGGCCAGCGCCGTGCCGTGGCGATCACCGCCAACCTGGCGCCCGACTACTCGCTGGGGCAGGCGCTGGACTACATGAACGCCACTGCGGCCAAGGTGCTCAAGCCGGGCTACACGACGGACCTGAACGGCACCTCGCGCGAGTTCCGCAACTCGCAAGGCGCGCTGGCGATCGTGTTCGTGCTGGCGCTGGTGTTCATCTTCCTGGTGCTGGCCGCGCAGTTCGAAAGCTTCATCGATCCGCTGGTGATCATGTTGTCGGTGCCGCTGTCGATGGTCGGTGCGCTGCTGGCGCTGAAGTGGAGCGGAGGCTCGCTGAACGTCTATTCGCAGATCGGCCTGATCACGCTGGTGGGCCTGATCACCAAGCACGGCATCCTGATCGTGGAGTTCGCCAACCAGCTGCGCGAGCAGGGGCTGGAGATGGTGGACGCGCTGGTGAAGGCAGCGGCGCAGCGGCTGCGTCCCATCCTCATGACGACGGGCGCGATGGTGCTGGGCGCGTTGCCGCTGGCCTTCGCGCATGGCGCGGGCGCCGAAAGCCGCACGCAGATCGGCTGGGTCATCGTTGGCGGCATGTCGCTGGGAACGCTGCTGACGATCTTCGTGGTGCCGACGATGTACACGCTGTTCGCCCGCCGCGACGTGCCGGGCGCGAACAAGGCGCAGGCGCGGGACGACGCGGCCGTGCCGCTGGCTCACGGCGAGCTGATCGCGAAATAGCTGGCGCCGCGTGGTGCGCAAGCAAGCTTGCACACCCTACCGTCCCGCGGCTTTCGTAGGGTGTGCAGCTTGCTGCGCACCATCTCTCCCCGACCGCAACTTGACCGCGCCCCTGCTTGCGTGTGCAATGGCGCATGCCCAGCGTCACCTTCGCCCCCGCCCTGACGCGCCACGTGGCCTGTCCGCCGCAGGACGTGGACGCGGCCACGGTGGGTGGCGCGCTCGATGCGGCGTTCCGCGCAGCGCCCGCGCTGCGCGGGTACGTGCTGGACGAACAGGGTGCGGTGCGCAAGCATGTGGCCGTCTTCATCAATGGCGACATGATCGCGCGCGAGTCCGCGCCGGCGCGCGCGCTCGCGCGGGCCGATCGGGTGATGGTGATCCAGGCGCTCACGGGAGGTTGACATGCAGACGTTGCAGGTGGGCACGCGCAAGGGACTGTTCGTGGTCGAACGCGGCAAGCCGGGCTGGCATCCCGGCCGACCGCATTTCGCCGGCGAGCCGGTCACGCAATTGCTGGTGGATCCCCACGACGGCACCTGGTACGCGGCGCTGCGCCTCGGCCACTTCGGCGTGAAGATGAAGCGCAGCGATGACGGCGGTGGCAGCTGGCAGGACATCGCCGCGCCGGCCTTTCCGACCAAGCCCACCGAAGGCCCGTGGAAGGACGACCCGACGCCCTGGACGCTCGACATGGTCTGGTGCCTGGAGGCGGGGCCGGGGCGGCTGTGGGTCGGCGGTCTGCCGGCCGGCCTGTTCTTCTCCGAGGACCGCGGCGACAGCTGGCAGCTGGTGGAAAGCCTCTGGGACCGGCCGGAACGCAAGGAGTGGTTCGGTGGCGGCTACGACCATGCCGGCATCCATTCGATCCTGGTCGACCCGCGCGATCCGCGCCACCTCACCATCGCGATCTCCTGCGCCGGGGTCTGGCAGTCGCAGGACGGCGGCGCGACCTGGGCCAACACCTCCGAAGGCATGGACGCCGGCGCCTACATGCCGCCGGAGCGCCGCTTCGACGGCAACGTCCAGGACGTGCACCGCATCGCCGC
>JAQGMY010000292.1 GCA_028292105.1 Ramlibacter sp. | reverse complement strand
ACCTTTGCCGGCCAGTACAAGCTGAGCCTGTTCGACGCGCTGTTCTCCAACTCGCTGCCCAGCGTGCTGAGCGCGCGCGCGGTCGGCAGCCTGCACGAGTTCGGCCGTTACGTGAACGACCTCCAGTTCCGCGCCAGGCACACCGTCGGCGCCGAGGATGCGCGCGCCTTCCTGCTCGAGTGGATGAAGGACATCGGCTACGAGAAGCACCTGTACGACAGCGAGGAGAGCGAGAAGCTGGCCGCCTCGCGCTGGACCAACGTGCTGGACTTCTGCGACTGGATGGCCAAGCGCTGCGGCGGCGAAATCGACGACGCGGCCGGCGTGTCCACGGTCAGCGAGCGCAAGAACCTGCTGGAAGTGGCGCAGACCATCGCGCTGCTGTCCACCATCAGCGAGCGCGAGAAGGACCAGAACGTGGTCACGCTGTCGACGCTGCACGCGGCCAAGGGGCTGGAGTGGCCGCACGTGGTGCTGGCCGGCTGTGTCGAAGGCATGCTGCCGTTCAAGCCCGAGGATGCGGACGGTGGCATCGTCACGGAGGCCTTTGCGCTGCGGCTGCAGGAAGAGCGGCGCCTGATGTACGTCGGCATCACGCGCGCGCAGCGTTCGCTGGCGGTGAGCTGGAGCAAGAAGCGCAAGAAGGGCCGCGAGCTGGTGGCGGCGCAACCGAGCCGCTTCATCGCCGAGATGGCGCTGGAGAAGGCCAGCACGCGGGAAGATCCGCGCGAGAAGCTCAAGGCGTTGCGGGCCGAGTTCGCCAAGAAGAGCGCCGAATCGGCCGCAGCCGCCGCCGCGGCTGCGGCGGCCGGCCTGGCATGAAGGCGCTGCTTTCGCTCGGGCTGGCCCTGGCCGCGTGCGGCGCACTGGCGCAGGCGCCCTGCCCCAAGGCCGACGAGGTGACACAGGCGCAGATGCTCGGCCTGTGGCAGGCCGAGTTCGACGCCAGCGGCCCTGGCGGCACGCTGCTGTTCGAGAAACACCCCGAGTACGCGGAGAGCTTCAGTGGCTCGATCAACCGCAACGGCGAACGGCGGCCGGTGGCCGGCGACGTCGAAGACGGCGAGTTCACGCTCGAGGAGTCCGCTGACGGCGTGCGGATCGCCGCCACCTGGATCGGCGACGTGGTGGAAGGCTCTTGCGGGCGCGAGATCCGTGGCACCTGGACGGCAGAAGGCGACCCGAAGGTGCGCCAGTTCGTCTTGCGCAAGCAGTAGAGCTGAATCCGGGCCGGCGCGGAGCTAGCATTGCGCGATGATCACGCGCAACCTGCTCTGCCTGGCCGCGGCCCTGCTGCCGATCCTCGCCAACGCCCAATCCACCGAGAGCTGGCAGTCCTGCGCCGCCGTCGCCGACGGCGCCCAGCGCCTGGCGTGCTTCGACCGCTGGGCGCAATCGCAAGGGCCGGCGCCGCAAACGGCCGCACCGACGCCGGCCGCCGCCATCACCGAGCCTTCCAGGCCTGCACCCGCGGAGAGCCGCCGCGGGCTGCGCCTGACTACGGCCGAAGGTTGCCACGACACCAAGTACGGCGAGGTCTCGCGCTTCTGGGAGCTGGAGGCCGGCGCCGATTGCGGCACCTTCGGGATTCGCGGCTACCGCCCGATCTCGCTGGGCCTGGTCACCGCCAGCACCATCAACACCCAGCCGACCTCCGGCAACGAGGCGAACAATGCCGTCTCGGACATCGGCTACCGCAAGACCGAAACCCGGCTGCAGCTGTCGGTGCGGACCAAGATCGCGCAGGGCCTGCTGGCGAATTCGCCGGAGCAACTGGACTCCCTGTGGTTCGCCTATTCGCAGCAGTCGTACTGGCAGCTCTTCACGCCCGCGCTGTCGCGCCCCTTCCGCAGCACCGACCACGAACCGGAACTGATCTACGTGCGCCCCTTGCAGTCCGCCCGCGCCGGCGAGTGGCGGCTGCGATTCGGCGGCGCCGGGCTGGTGCACCAGTCCAACGGGCAGTCGCTGCCGCTGTCGCGCAGCTGGAACCGCGTGTACCTGATGGCGGGAGCCGAGCGCGACGACCTGCAGCTCAACGCCCGCATCTGGAAGCGCCTGCACGAAGGTAGCGCCGACGACGACAACCCCCGCATCAGCGACATGATCGGGCGCGCCGAGATCGTCGCGCGCTGGCATGCCAACCGCTCGAACCTGCTGACGCTCACCGCCCGCCATCCCTTGCGCAATACCAGCGGTGGCTCGCTGCGGCTGGAGTGGTTCCGCGCGCTGGCCGATGCATCGGCGGGTCCCAGCGGCCTGCAGCTGCACACCCAGCTCTTCAGCGGCTACGGCGACACGCTGCTGGATTACAACCGCCGCCGCACCGTCTTCAGCATCGGCCTGGCGCTGGTGGAGTGGTAGCCGGCGCGCTCAGGTGAGCCGGCCGTTCACCGGCACCAGCACGCCGCAGATCCGCCGGATCTCCGATGGGAGCTCCACGGGATCGAACGGTTTTGCCACGACCCCGAGCGCTCCATCAGCGGCATGCCTGGCGAGCTCGCCAAGCTGCACTTTGGCGGTCATGAAGATCGCCGGCGTGTTTCGGGTCTCGGGCAGGCAACGCAGAGCCTTGAGCGTCTCAGGCCCATCCAGCCCCGGCATCATCACATCGAGCAGCAGCAAGTCCGGTGCGCATCCCGGAGCGGCTGCTATCGCCTCCTGTCCCGACGCGCAGGCGATCACCGAGAAGCCGCCGATCGCCTCGAGAGCCATCGTTGCCACAGTCCGGATGTCGTCGTCGTCTTCCACATAAAGGATCCGCGAGATCCGGAGGGTGTCGCTCATGTCGGGGCGGGCTGTTGCATGCGTTTGATTTCAGCGTCGCGATTCCTGGGCGATAGAGGAAGCAGGAAGTAGAACGTGCACCCGCAGTCCGGTTCGTTCCGGAAATCGAGGCGCCCGCCCATCTGCTCGACGAGTGCACGCGCGATGCTCAGGCCCAATCCTGTCCCGCCCTTCTGGCGCGAATCGGATCCGTCCGCCTGCGAGAACTTCTGGAAGACTCGCGTGCGGAACTCAGCATCGATGCCGGGTCCCCGGTCCCGAACCTCCACGCGGGCGAACTCCGCGTCCCGCATGAGGCTGACGCTGACCACCGCTCCGGCAGGCGAGAACTTGGCCGCATTCGAGAGCAGGTTCCCCATCACCTGGAGGAACCGGTGCGGGTCAAGTTCGGCGATGACGTCCGCGTGGGTGGCCAGTTCCAGCCGCACGCGGTGCTGGCTTGCGTACGCTTCGTTGGCGGCAATGGCCGACTGCAGGAGTGGCAGCACCGAGGCCCCGCCAGTCTCGAGGCGCAAGTTGCCCGACTCCATCTTTTCGATGTCCAGGATGTCGTCGATCAGCCGCGACAGGCGTTCACAGTTGCTTTTTGCAATCCGCACCAGGTCGGCGGCTCGTTCCGGCAGCTTTCCCGCGACTCCCGCGGCAATCAGCCCCAACGATCCGCGTATGGACGTCAGGGGAGTGCGCAGCTCATGGCTCACGGTGGCCACGAATTCGCTTTTCATCCGGTCCATGCGACGGAACTCCGTGACGTCGGTGCCCACCACATACACGCCGGCGATCTCTCCCGGATCCCGCTCGGACGCGCGCGGGATGTACTTCATCTCGTAGGTTCGGACCCCTGCGGCCGCTGTGGCATCGCGTTGCCAGGTGACGAGTTCACCGCGGAACGCACGTTCCAGGTGAGGGCGTTCGAGCTGCTGGGCCGCGGCACCCACGAGTTCGTCGACAGGGCTGCCATCGGCCTGCTCGTAGGCGAGGCCAAGGCTCTCGACGTAGGCCCGGTTGTGGAACAGCACGCGCTGGCCTGCATCGACGTACATGATGAGAACCGGTACCGCATCCACCACCTGGCGCAGTTGGCTTTCGCTGCTGCGCAGCGCGACGCCAACGTCCTGGAGCTCGTCCAGGCTGTTGGCAAGTTCGGCTTCGGCTGCCTGGCGCTTGCGGTGGTGCCGGTTGCTCAGGTAGATGGCCAATGACAGCAGGACGACCGAGAGCACGCCAGTGACGAGTGAAAGCCGGCTGGTCCGGCGCGCGCCGGCCTCCGTCTCCATCCTGGAGCTCTGCAGCCCGAGGGACTCTGTAGCCCTGATCTCACGGAAGATCCTGTCGATGCTTTCCCTTTGCTCGCGGCTCAGCTCGCTCGCGACCACTTCCCGCGCCGCCGACAGCCCGATCGTCTGCCGCAGGTCGATGGCGTAATCCATGCGGCGAAGCCGCGGAAGCACCAGGTCCTTGAGCGAAGCAAGCATGCGCTGCGTGTCCGCTCCGCCATACTGCCTCCCGAGGTCGACCGCGCGCAGGACGGCCGTGCGAGACCGCTCGTACTCCAGGAGGTCATCGCGCTCGCCGCTGATCAGATACTTGCGTTGCAGCGACTCTGCCGCTTTGAGGTGCGCCGCGGTCTCCTGCAGACTGAGCATCGCATCGTGAAACTCCCGCTCGCGGCTCGCATCATCCAGGAACGAGTTGATGGTGAGGTACGAGCCCGCGGCGAGCACCATGACCAGGAGCAGGCCGCAGATCAGGGCCAGGTTGATTCGTTGCTGGTAACCGAAGCTCACTGACTTTCCGATGTCGTGCCCACGCTCTGCTCGACACAGCGGCGGACCTCCTGCATCGCGTGCTCGAGCCCAAGGCCCCCCGCGTCGTCGGGCCGCTCCAGCCGCTTGCCTGCGGCTTCTTCGAGGGAGGCGCACGCGATCCCCAGTTCCCTGAATCCGAAGGTGCCTCCAGTGCCGTGCATCGTGTGCGCCGCGCGTCGCAGCTCGCCCAGCACGCCGGATGCCGTTGCCGGGTTCCCGCAGGCTTCGGTGCAAAGCGCCTCGAGGTGCGCCAGCTTGCGGGGAAGCTCGCGCCTGTAGTTGTTTCGCTGGCGCAGGAGCTCTGCGCGAATCTCCTCGATGCCGCTGCGCGCAGGACCGCCTTCAACCAGCGATGGACCATCCGCCATCTGGCGTCCCCTCTGTACTGCGCATCACGGTCCGCACCGCCTCGACCAGCTTGTCCGCTTCGAACGGCTTCGTGACGTACCCGTCTGCGCCGCCGTTGAGGCCGCGCAGCACTGCTTCCCTGGTGGCTTTCGCCGTCAGCATGATGATCGGTACTTGCTGCAGCTGCGGGTATTGGCGGATTCGCACCAGGAGGTCGAACCCATCGAGGTCAGGCAGCACCACGTCGAGCAGGATCAGATCCGGCGCCGGCGCCTTGCGCAACTCCGACACGACTTCCACACGATTGCCGGCGGTCCGGGTCTGGAACCCTTCCAGCCGCAGGTACTGGCTGAGAAACGAGGACAGGTGCGGGTCGTCTTCCACGACGAGCGCCAGCGGCGGCGCGCTGGATGTGCGGCGCGTGCCGGACCGCGGGCGCGCGATGCGGACGAAGTAGCCAGCCCGCTCCAGGGAAGCAGTCGCAGCGTCGGATTCGGCGATCGCCTCCGGACTGGATGTTCCCGTCGGCGGAATCCACTCGAACTGATCTGAAAAGGGATCGTCCAGACGGCGAGCGAGATAACCATCGCGGATCAGGCGAAGCACCGCTTCGTCCATGTCGCCTGGTACGGGCGGCTTCATCCCGGCTCGGATCGCGCCCAGCGTGAGCACTCCGTCCACCCGCACCAGCAGATCCAGTTCCGTGGAAGACAAGGTCGTGCGGCCGCCTCGCAACTGCTCACTGGCTTTCGGGGTGAGCGCGAAAATCCCGTCATACCGCACCATCGATCACTCCATATGCCCGCTCGTGCGGGTGGCATCCCACACGACGGCCTGCCTTCGTGCGGATGCGATGTTCGCGCTGAACCGCGGGGCAGTGTGGATCCCTCCGGACACGTCGGAGCCCTCACGGCGAATTGGCGGATCGTAGCAGCGAGCTCTGCAGTTTGCAACTTTATGTTACAGAGTGCGGCTGCTTCCTGTGCCGCTTGCCGCTCAGGTGAGCCGGCCGTTCACCGGCACCAGCAAGGGCGGCAGGTCCTGCACGCCCAGCGCTTCCAGCAGGTTCACCTCGATGTCGCGGCACAGCGCGTCCAGCGGCAGGTGGTTGTTGGCCAGCCCGAACGGCTCCTCGATCTCGTCGCCCAGGGCATCGAGGCCGAAGAAGGTGTAGGCCACGATGGCCACCACGAACGGCGTCATCACGCCGACCGCGTCGACCAGGCCGAACGGCAGCAGGAAGCAATAGAGCGAAGCCGTTCGATGCAACAGCAGCACGTAGGGAAACGGCATCGGCGTGTTGCGGATGCGCTCGCAGCCGGCGGCGACGGCGGCCAGCGCGGTCAGCGACTGGTCCACGTCCGCTGCCAGGGGCGCGTCAAGTTGGCGGGCCCGCAGGAAGTTGCCGACGTCCTCGCCCATGCGTCGCAGCAGCCAGTCGGTGCCGAAGCGGGCGCTGACGCAGGCCTGCGCCTCCTCGGCGCCCAGCAGCGCCTGCAGGTCGGCGCGTGCATCGCTGTCGCGCAACTGGTGCCGCAGCGCCGAGGCGAAGGCAATGGTGCGCAGCACCAGCCGCACGCGCGGGTCGTCGCGGTTGTCCGGCCGCAGCGGCGGCTGGTCGTGCAGCAGCGTCAGCACCTGGCGCGCCAGGGTGCGGGACCGGAACACCAGTTCGGCCCACAGCTTGCGCGCTTCCCAGTAGCGGTCGTAGGCGGCATTGTTGCGAAAGCCCAGGAAGATCGCCAGCGCCAGGCCGATCAGGGAGAACGGCACCGGCGTGAGCGTCACCTTCCATTCGAAGATGAAGCCGTGCGTGAGCGTGACCAGCACGGCGAGTGCGGTGACGGTGACCAGCTCCCAGGCGATATGGGGCAGCACCGAGCCGCGCACGGTAAAGAACAGCATGGCCCCGTGCGGCCTCTTGCGGATGATCATGTCACAAGCCCGGCTGCTGGATGGCAGGACCATGGAATGGCCCAGTTGCGCGTGCGCGCGTCCCGCATTGCCCGGTGTGCCGCGGCCAGGGTCACCGGCTCAGCGCGCCGGCGACGGCTTTGTAGGCGAGCCGGTCTTCGCCACGGCAGTGGCTTCCTTCAAGCTCTGCGCGCAG
>JAQGMY010000291.1 GCA_028292105.1 Ramlibacter sp. | reverse complement strand
CTGCGCAACCCGAGGTGTTCGCAGAGAACCTGGAGCGTCCGTACGGCATCGCCTTCGTGCCGCCCGCCGATCCGCGCTACGTCTACGTGGCGGCGGCGAACCAGGTGGTCCGCTATCCGTATCGCAGTGGCGACGCCAAGGCCGAAGGTCCGGCCGAAGTGGTCGTGGGCAACATTCCCACCAAGCGCCACTGGACGCGTGACCTGGCGGTCTCCCGCGACGGCACGCGCCTGTTCCTCTCCGTCGGCTCGGCATCCAACCTGGGGGCGGCCGGCATGCCCGATATGTCGCCTGCGGCCATCCGGCGTCATGAAAGATCCCACGGCCGCGGCGCCGCCTGGGGCGAAGAAGAGAACCGCGCCGTGGTGCGCGTCTTCGATCCCGAGGGAGCGAGGATTCGAAACTACGCCACCGGACTGCGCAACTGCTCGGGCCTGGCGATGCAGCCGGGGACGGACAACCTGTGGTGCGTGGTCAACGAGCGCGACCACCTCGGACCCTTGCTGGCGCCCGACTACATGACACGCGTGCAGGACGGCGGGTTCTACGGCTGGCCCTGGTACTACATCGGCGGCAACGAAGACCCTGCCTTGAAGGGAAAGCGTCCCGATCTCAAGGGACAGGTGCAGGTCCCCGAGGTCCTGATCCAGGCGCACTCCTCCGCGCTGAGTGCCGTGTTCTACGATCGCGATGCCTTCCCCGCCGATTACCGCGGCGATGCCTTCGTCGCGCTGCACGGCTCCCACAGCCGGCCCGACAGGACCGGCTACAAGGTGATCCGAGTGCGCATGCAGAACGGCCGGCCGACCGGGGAGTACGAGGACTTCATGACGGGCTTCATCGTCGACAACGACTCGGTCTGGGGCCGGCCCGCCGGCGTGGCGGTGACGCGCGACGGTGCGTTGCTGGTGAGCGACGACGCCAACGGCACGATCTTCCGGGTGACGCGCAAGTGAATGCGGCGTGCGCGTCCGGGCCGAGCCAGCGGAGCCGGCTTTGACCGACTGGAACTCTCTCGCGCGGGCGCTGCGCCAGCTTCACGCTGCCCTGCTGCGCCGCGCCCGCGACGAGTACATGCGCGAGCGCGGCTTGCCGGAGCCGCTGGGCGCCGGAGAGTTGCTCATGCTCGCGACGCAGGACGAACAGTTCGCATGGCTGCGCAGCCTGTCCGAGCTGATGGCGCAGATCGATGCACTCGCCGATGACGCACAAGCCGCGGCCGACCAGGAGGTGCGGGCGGCGGTGCGCGGCGCGGTCGACCAGCTGCTGACACCGGCGCCGGCGGACTCCCGCGCGTTCGCGGCGAACTACGCCCGCCACCTGCATGACGACCCGGACACCACCATGGCGCACGCAGCGGTCAAGCAGGCGCTGCAGGCTTGGCCGAGGCCAGTTGCTGAAGCGACTTCGTTGGCGGAGCATGCCGGGCGGGCGAGGAGCAGGACAGGGCGGTAAGGCGCGTGTCCACCGTCACGCGCTGGCCCTGGTCTCCACCCGCCTCCCCACCGGCGGCCGACGAGAAACCACGGGTAGTCCGCGGCGACGGATGCGGCGGTCGCGGCCAGGAAGGCGCGGACCATGAAGCCTGCGTCATCTGCTGGCGACGCCATGGCTGGCGAAGAGGGCGAGGAGGTGGTCCATGGGGATGCCGGTCTGGGTCTATCACTGAGCGCGTCGCGCTTTCGAGGAGAACTGAGGGCCGAGCGAGTGACTCCCGAAAGAAAAGGGGACCTTGCGGCCCCCTTCATGCGGTTGACGCATGGAGTCACTGCACCGCCAGACCTCACGGTGCGAGGTCGAACACCAGCACTTCGGCGTCGCGGCCGGACTTCAGCGTGACTTCGCTTTCGCCTTCCAGCATGGCGGCGTCACCGCCCTTGAGCCGTTCGCCGTTGACCTCCAGCTCGCCGCGCACCAGGTGCACGTAGACCTTGCGCTCGGGGTCGGCCTGCAGCGTGGCTTGCTCCGCACCGTCGAACAACCCCGCGTACATGCGCGCATCGGCGTTCATCGAAACCGAGCCGGAAGCACCGTCGGGCGACGCCACCAGCCGCAGCTTGCCGCGCTTGTCCTGCTCGGGGATGGTCTTCTGCTCGTAGCCCGGCCGCACGCCGGTGACCTTCGGCAGGATCCAGATCTGCAGGAAGTGGGTGGTGCCCTGCGCATGGTTGAACTCGCTGTGCTGCACGCCGGTGCCCGCGCTCATGCGCTGCACGTCACCCGGCGGGATCGTCTTGACGTTGCCCAGCGTGTCCTTGTGCGCCAGCTCACCTTCCAGCACGTAGCTGATGATTTCCATGTCGCGGTGGCCGTGCGTGCCGAAGCCCTTGCCGGCGGCGACCCGGTCTTCGTTGATCACGCGCAGGTTGCCGAAACCCATGGCTTCGGGGTTGTAGTAGTTCGCGAAGGAAAAGCTGTGGAACGACTTCAGCCAGCCGTGGTCGGCGTAGCCGCGGTCTTCGGATGTGCGTACTTGAATCATGATGAGGTCCTTTCTTGTGTGCCTGCTTTCACAGGTGGGGGCGCAAGGGCTGGAGGGAAGTGGCTGCGGCATCGCCGTCACATTGCGGTTCCCGCAATGGTGCGGGCCGCAATGAGGAAGGGGCTCTGGTTGCCCGGAGCCCCTCGCTGCCGCGGCATGCCGTCGATCAGCGGGCGACGCGCGGCTGCCCGGCGAACTGCTGCGCTTCGCTTCGCACGCCGTTGCGCGCCAGGTAGGCGGAGCCGCTGTCTTCACCGGTGAAGGCGGCGACCTGGTCGCGGGCCGCCCGGTACTCGGCGGTCACCTGGGCGCGGGTCTTCGTGCTTTGGAAGGAACGCAGCGGGTTGTACGAGGTGGACCAGGGGTTCACGCCCGCCTTCTTGTACTCGGCCAGCTGGGACTGCACTTCGGCGCGGCTCACGCTGGACACGAACGGAGTCGATTCGACGCTGATGTCGCCAGCCACCGAGGTGCCGGCGAAAGCGTTGCCCACGAGGGCGCTGGAGGCGAGGACGATGGCGATGGCAGTGGTGCGGTTCATGAGGATTCTCCTGTTGGTCATGCGAAGTGCATGGGGAGAAGTTTGGGCTGGGGAGCCCTTTTGAAAAACCACCAGGGCGTCGATGCGGCGTTGCGGCCACCGCAACAATCCACGGGCCCACCGGTTGCAAACCGGCGGTGGTTCAACCCGCCTGTTCGAGCGACCTGCGCATGGAGAAGTATTCGCGCATGGCCGCGCGCAACCGATCCGCGTGCGGGCGACCCCAGTCCCGCTGGAGCTCGCACGCCAGCCCGAGCACCGTGACC
>JAQGMY010000290.1 GCA_028292105.1 Ramlibacter sp. | reverse complement strand
GTGCCGACCTCGGTGACGAGGACGAAGCGGTCCTCTGCGGCAACGGGGGAGAAATTCATGATGCTTTCCTTGCTTGTGTGGCGCGGCCTCAGACCACGCCGTTGGCGCGCAGCGCCTCGATGGTGGCCGCGTCGCGGCCCAGTTCCCCCAGCAGGGCGTCGGTGTCCGCCCCCAGCACCGGGGGCGGCCGGTGGATGCGGCAGGGATCGTCGGTGAACTTGATCGGGAAGCCCAGCACGTCGAGCGGACCATGCTGGGGATGCTCGATCGTGATGCGCATCTGCTGGTGGCGGGTCTGCGGGTCCTCGAACACCTCGGGCAGGTTCAGCACGCGGCCGCAGGGCACGCCGGCGGCATTGAGCCTGTCGATCCAGTGCGCCACCGTCTGGAGGCGAGTGCGCGCGTTGATCTCCGCGTTGATGCCCGCCCGGCGCTCGAAGCGCGCCGCGTTGGTGAGGTACTCGGGCCGTGCGCGCAGGTCGTCGAGGCCCAGCGCGTCGATCAGGCGCGCATAGAAGGCATCGTTGGACGGCGCCACCGCGATCTGCCCGTCGGCCGCCTCGAACAGCCCGTAGGGTGCCACCAGGGCATGGTCGTTGCCCGTGCGCACCGGCTGTCTGCCGGTCGCGAAGAAGTTCGTCGCCAGGAAGGCGAGCATGCTGGTCATGCTGTCGGTGAGCGCCGTGGCGACCTCCTCGCCCTCGCCGGTGCGGCTGCGGCGCACGAGCGCGGCGCAGATGCCCATGGCCGCATACGAGCCCGCCACCAGGTCCGACACGGGCGGCGCGGCGCGCATGGGCGGGCCGTCCTCGTCGCCGTTGACGCTCATGAAACCGCTCATGGCCTGGGCGATGAAGTCGAACGAAGGCCGGTCGCGGTACGGGCCGTCCAGCCCGAACCCCGTGACGTGGCAGCTGATGATGTCCGGCTTCAGCGCGCGCAGCGCGTCGCGGCCAAAGCCCATCTTGTCCATGATGCCGGGGCGGTAGTTGTTGATCACCACGTCCGCATTGCGCAGCAGGTCGCGCAGGATCTCCTTGCCCTCGGGGCTGCGCAGGTCGAGCGTGATGGAGCGCTTGTTGCGATTGAAGCTGGCGAAGTAGAGCGAGAAGCCGTTGCGCGTCTCGCCCTGCTGCCGGATGGGGTCGCCGCCTTCGGGGTCTTCCACCTTGATCACCTCGGCGCCCATGTCCGCCAGGAACATGGAGCAGAAGGGTCCGGAGAGAATGCGGGTGAGGTCGACGACGCGGATGCCCTGGAGCTGCATGGATTTCAGGGACTGAGCTTGACGCCGGCGGCCTTGACCACCTGGCCCCACTTGGGATAGTCGACGGCGAGGAACTTCGCAAAGGCGTCCGACGAGCCGCCCGCCGGGATGGAGCCGGCGGCAAGCAGCTTCTCGCGCACGTCCGGCATCTGCAGCATCTTGTCGATGGCGGCATTGAGCCGCGCGACGACCGCCGGCGGCGTGCCCACCGGCGCGAAGAGGCCCAACCAGGTCCCCGTGTCCGCGCCCTTGATGCCCTGCTCGGCGACGGTAGGCGTGTCGGGCAGTGCCGGCGAGCGCTTGGAGGTCGTCACCGCCACGGGCGTGAGCTTGCCGCCCTTGACCAGCGGCAGCACGGACACGACGGACAGGATCGCGACGTCGACCTGGCCGCCCATCACGTCGGTCATGGCCGGCGCGGCGCCCTTGTAGTGCACCTGCAGCAGGTTGATGCCCGCGAGCGCCTTCAGCTGCTCGCCGTACAGGTGGCCCAGGCTGCCGTTGCCCGCCGTGGCCCAGGTCACGCCGGCCTGCGACTTGCCCTTGGCGATCATGTCGGCGACGTTGGCGATCTTGCCCTGGCCGCCGGACGCAGCGCTGCTCACGATGGCCAGCGGCGTCTCCGATACCTGGATGATCGGCACGAAGCTCTTGAGCGTGTCGTAGCCGGCGTTCGGATACAAGTGCGGCCCGAGGCCCATGTTGTCCGTCTGCCCCATCACGATCGTGTAGCCGTCGGGCGCGGCTTGCGCGGCCTGCGCGATGGCCAGGTTGCCCGCCGCGCCGGGGCGGTTCTCGGGCACGACCTGCCACTTCATCTGCTCGGTCAGTGCGGTGGCCACGACACGCGAGACGGTGTCGGTGCCGCCCCCGGGCGGGAAGGGGATCAGCAACCGGATCGGTTTGTGGGGGAAGTCCTGGGCGGCCGTGGCCAGTGGAAGAAGGACGGCCGCTGCGAGCGCCGCATGCGCGAGCAAGCGAAGTGACTTCATTGGTTTTGATCTCCCGTCGTGATGGTTCGAGAGTAGCGTGACGCAGCGCGCCTCCTGCCTGTGGAAAGCCCTGAGGATCTTCATGGGGCGGTCAGTCGATCTCGCAAGGTGGCGGCTGAAGCACACACCGCAAGCAAACGGAAGCCGGAACAACCAGAGCCCCTCCTACCTCAACCGTAGGTGCTCTCCTGCTCAGCTGTTGCCCTTGTGCGGGCGAAGATGGTCCTTCTTTCCAAGGAACATCATGTCAACCTCCCTCATTCTGGTCATTCTCCTGGTCCTGCTTCTGGTCGGTGCCCTGCCCACCTGGGGACACAGCCGCAAGTGGGGCTACCGTCCCGTCGGCGGCTTGGGGCTGGTGCTGCTCGTGGTCGTGGTGTTGCTCCTGATGGGCAAGATCTAGTCTCCCGCCAAAGCAGCGGCTAGCCGCTGAACCCGCCGTCGTCGAGGAAGCGCTGCTCTTCGACGGTGCTTGCGCGTGCCAGCACTGCATTGCGGTGCGGGAAACGCCGAAAGCGCTCGATGATGTCCCTGTGCTGCACGGCGTAGCGCAGCGTATCGGTGGGGAGGTCCTTCGCCAGCCGGACGCACAGCTCCTGGTCGGCGGCGTCCTCCGAATGCATGAACGGCATGACGAAGAATTGCCGGAGCTCTGCGTCGACATGCGTGTCGAACTGCCTGCTCAAAGCCGCGCGCGCGATCTCGCGCGCCTTCGCGTCGGACGCGAACATGCGAGCGCTGTCCCGAAACGCGTTGCGGGGGAACTGGTCCAGCAGGATGCACAGGGCAAGGGCGCCGCCGGGCGTCGCAAGCCACCCGTCCAGCTCGCCCCGGGCCGCCGCTTCATGGGTCGTGAGGAAACGATCGCGGAACGCGCGGTCGAACGCCGCGTCCTTGCGGTACCAGCGGCAAGGCCCGGCCTCACGCCAGAAATCGACGACGTCTTCGGCAGTGGCGATCGCAGCGGTCATCCCGCAATTCTGCCGCCTGGCGCGCCCTTTCCACCCGCGCGCGGACCTCCAGGTCGGCGACGGAGCTGGGAAGGTGCAACTGCCGCCCCGGCAGCACCGTTCAGGTGGCTACGGCCTTCGGGTAGAGAACCATCTGCGTGCACCGAAAAAGCGCGAGGGTCTTGCCCGTCTGCCGATGCGAGACGATGGCATCCCACACCTGGGTGGTGCGCCCCAGATGCACTGCCGTTGCGACGCACTCGATCGTCCCATCCCGCGCTGTCCCGAGGTGGTTGGACTTGAGTTCGATCGTGGTGAACCCGGAAGCACCATCGCGCAGGCTCGCGGAGCACCCGTAGCCGCACGATGTATCCGCCAGGGTGACAAGCGCCCCTGCATGCAGATAGCCATTGGGCGCCAT
>JAQGMY010000038.1 GCA_028292105.1 Ramlibacter sp. | reverse complement strand
CAGGGCGCAGCGGGTGAGGCAGGCGCAGCGCCAGTGGCCGGCCAGGCCGATGCCGGGGCCGCGGCCGCGGGGCCTGCCCCCGCTCCGGCGGCCGTGCCGGCTTCGATGAAGACGATGCTGGCGCTGGAGCTGGCACGGCAGATGGCCGAGATGGGCCAGGCCAGCCGGGCGCAGGCGATGGTCAAGGCGCTGCGCGGCACCCCGCGCACGCTGCCCGATCCGGCAGTGGCTTCGGCGGCGCGGCTGGTCGATGTCGAAGTCAGGGCCTGGGCCCTGCAGGGCCTGCCGGCGGGCCGGGCACGCAGCGCCGCCGACGCGGTGCTGGCCGAAGCCGGCGACTTTCCCGCGGGTTCGCCGCAGTCGCAGGCTTTCGGCAACGCCGGCGCCATCGTCAGCCACCACGCGTCGCTGCCGCCGGACGTCTCGCGCGCCTTCCTGCTGAAAGCGTCCGCGGCCGCCAAGGGCATCGGGGCCGAGCCCGAGCGCCGGCGCGCCATTTCCGACCTGTCGCTGCAGGTCGGCTTGGCGCTGTCGTCCGAGGCCATGCTGGCAGCCCGCGCCGGCGCCTGGAACAGGGTGCAGGCACTGGATGCGCAGTTGCAAGCGGTGCTCGCGCAGGCCACGGATGCGTCCGTGCAGGCGCGCCTGCTGGCGCTCGATTCACGTCTCAAGGCGCAGCAGGGCAAGGCAGACCTCGCTGGCCAGAGCCTCGCCAGGAGCCTGCAACTGGTGGAGCAGGTGGCCGACCTGCCGGCGCGCGCCTTGTTGTTGCAGCAGGTCGCCCGCCTGACCGATGCCGGCGCCGCGGGACGCATCGACGCCGCGGCCGCTGCACTGCAGGCGCAGGCCATGCCGCGTCCGGGCATGGAGCGCGCCCGCACGCTGGCCGAACTGTCGGTGCTGCACGCCAATGCCGGCATGCGCGTCAAGTCGAGCGAGCTGGCGGCGGCCGCCGCGGCGACCCCGAACCTGGGCGACGCGGACGCGATCGCGATCCACACCCAGCTCATCGTGCAGCGCGATCTCGCCGCCGCGCGGCTGCTGCACGAGGCGGGCCAGTACGCCCAGGCGGAGGCGCTGCTGCGCCGGCTGGGCGAGTACCTGCTCTGACCGGCCCTGGATCGCCGCCTGCGCGCGGATGAGGGCTGCGCCCTCACCTGGCCAGGTGCGACAGGGGCCAGCTGGAACTGGCCTTCACCTCGCCCAGCGAGAAGCTGGTGTGGATGTCCTTCACGTTCGGCAGGTTGATCAGCACCTTGCGCGCGAACTCCGAAAAAGCGTCGAGGTCGCGTGACACCACCTGCAATTCAAAAGTCCCGGCGCCGCTGATGTAGTGGCAGGACACGATCTCCGGGATCTGCCGGATCGCCTCCTCCATCTCGCGCGTGCGCTCGCCGGTGTTGCGCTCGGCATCCAGCCGCACGAACGCCAGCACGCCCAGGCCGATGCGATGGCGATCGATCTCGGCGTGGTAGCCCTTGATGTAGCCGGCCTGCTCCAGCGCCCGTACGCGCCGCCAGCAAGGCGCCGCCGACAGGCCGACCCGCTGCGCCAGCTCGGCGTTGGTGAGTCGGGCGTCGGCCTGCAACTCAGTAAGGATTTGGATGTCATACCTATCGAGCTTTTCCATTTCTGCGCCAGTCCAGAAAGATCCTTTCTCATCCTAAGGTTTCGGGGCTAGAGAACGCAACAACTTACCGGACTGCCGGACCTACACTGCAAGCTCGATCGGAGACAGACAAAAGATGAACGCACCGCTGCCAGAACACATCCGCAAGGCGCTGGAAACCGTCACGCTGGACGACAAGTATTCGCTCGACGTCGGGCGCGCCTTCATGAGCGGGGTGCAGGCGCTGGTCAAGCTGCCGATGCTGCAGCGCCAGCGCGATGCGCTGCAAGGCAAGAACACCGCCGGCTTCATCAGCGGCTACCGCGGCTCGCCGCTGGGCGGCTACGACCAGTCCCTGTGGAAGGCGCGCCAGTACCTGCAGGCGCAGAACATCGTGTTCCAGCCGGGCGTCAACGAGGAGCTCGCCGCCACGGCACTCTGGGGCACCCAGCAACTGGGCTTCGCCCCGCCCGGCACCAACAAGTTCGACGGCGTCTTCGGCATCTGGTACGGCAAGGGCCCCGGGGTCGATCGCTGCTCCGACGTGTTCAAGCACGCCAACATGGCCGGCACCACGCCCTGGGGCGGCGTGATCGCGGTGGCGGGCGACGACCACGTCGCCAAGAGCTCGACGGCCGCGCACCAGAGCGACCACATCTTCAAGGCTTGCGGCCTGCCGGTGTTCTTCCCGGCGACGGTGCAGGAGATCCTCGACCTGGGCGTGCATGCCTTCGCCATGAGCCGCTATGCCGGCGTCTGGGCCGGCATGAAGACGATCCAGGAGATCGTCGAGTCCAGTTCGACGGCGGTGATCGACCCCGAGCGGGTGCAGATCCAGCTGCCCACCGACTTCCACATGCCGCCGGGCGGCCTGCACGTGCGCTGGCCCGACGTCGCGCTGGAGCAGGAGGCGCGCCTGTTCGACTACAAGTGGTACGCCGCGCTGGCATACATCCGCGCCAACCGCCTGAACTACAACGTCATCGAAGGCCCGCACGACCGCTTCGGCATCATGGCCAGCGGCAAGGCCTACAACGACACGCGCCAGGCCTTGCTGGACCTGGGCCTGGACGACGACACCTGCCGGCGGGTCGGCATCCGGCTGCACAAGGTCGGCGTGGTGTGGCCGCTGGAAGCGCAGGGCACGCGCGAGTTCGCGCAGGGGCTGCGCGAAATCCTGGTGGTGGAGGAAAAGCGCCAGGTCATCGAATACCAGGTGAAAGAGGAGCTCTACAACTGGCGGCCGGACGTGCGCCCCAACGTGCTGGGCAAGTTCGACGAGCAGGAAGGCGACTTCTCCGGCGGCGAATGGTCGATGCCGAATCCCACCTCGCGCACGCTGCTGCGCGCCAACGCCGACCTGTCGCCGGCCCTGATCGCCCGCGCCATTGCGCATCGGCTCAAGAAGCTGGGCCT
>JAQGMY010000244.1 GCA_028292105.1 Ramlibacter sp. | reverse complement strand
AGATTGCCGGCCAGCCCTTCAACCTGGGCAGCCCCAAGCAGCTGGGCGAGATTTTTTTCGACAAGCTGGGCATGCCGGTCATCAAGAAAACCGCCACCGGCGCGCGCAGCACCGACGAGGAAGTGCTCGAAAAGCTGGCCGAGGACTATCCGCTGCCGGCCAAGGTGCTGGAACACCGCAGCCTGTCGAAGCTGAAAGGCACTTACACCGACAAGCTGCCGCAGATGACGCATCCCAGGACCGGGCGCGTCCACACGCACTACGCGCAGGCGGTGGCGGTGACCGGGCGCTTGTCCAGCAACGATCCCAACCTGCAGAACATCCCGGTGCGCACCACCGAGGGCCGCCGCATCCGCGAAGCCTTCATCGCGCCGCCCGGACACCGCATCGCCAGCGCCGACTACAGCCAGATCGAGCTGCGCATCATGGCGCACATCAGCGAAGACGAAGCGCTGCTGCGCGCGTTCCGCGAGGAGACCGACGTGCACCGCGCCACCGCCTCGGAAGTCTTCGGGGTGGCGCTGGACCAGGTGTCGAGCGAGCAGCGGCGTTATGCCAAGGTGATCAACTTCGGCCTGATCTACGGCATGAGCAGCTTCGGGCTGGCGCGCAACCTGGGCATCGAGACGGCGGCGGCCAAGAGCTACATCGACCGCTACTTCCAGCGCTATCCGGGCGTCAAGCAGTACATGGACGAGACGCGGCTCAGTGCCAAGAGCCGCGGCTATGTGGAGACCGTGTTCGGCCGCCGCCTGTACCTGCCGGAGATCAACTCGCCGAACGGCCCGCGACGCGGCGGGGCCGAGCGGCAGGCCATCAACGCGCCCATGCAGGGCACGGCGGCCGACCTGATCAAGCTGGCCATGGTGAAGGTGCAGCACGTGCTGGACGCCGAGCAGCGCCGCACCAAGATGGTCATGCAGGTGCATGACGAGCTGGTGTTCGAGCTGCCGGACGACGAGGTCGAGTGGTTGAAGACGGAGATCCCGCGGATCATGGCGGGCGTCGCCGAGCTGCGCGTGCCCTTGTTGGCCGAGATCGGGGTGGGCAGCAATTGGGACGAGGCGCATTGAGGCGCGCCGAACACCGAGGCCCCAGCTCGACGACGAAGTAGGCCTTCTCCGACGCGCCTGCCGCCACCCGCGTCCTAGACTTTCCCGATGGACCACTCGAAGGCGCTCGCGCCACCCACGGCGCCGGTGCAGCTGCGCGTCAACGGGGAGACCCACTCCCTCACCCTCGACACACGGACCTCGCTGCTCGACGCCTTGCGCGAGCACCTGGGCCTGACCGGCAGCAAGAAAGGCTGCGACCACGGCCAGTGCGGCGCCTGCACGGTGCTGGTCAACGGCCGCCGGATCAACAGCTGCCTGAGCCTCGCGGTCATGCACGATGGCGACGAGGTCATCACCATCGAAGGCCTGGCCCAAGGCGGCGAGCTGCATCCCCTGCAGGCGGCCTTCCTCTCGCACGACGGTTTCCAGTGCGGCTACTGCACGCCGGGGCAGATCTGCTCGGCCGCCGGCATGCTGGAGGAAGCCAGGCAGGGTGTGCCCAGCCACGTCACCGAGGACCTGCAGGCGCAGCCGCTGCTGAGCGACGCGGAGATCCGCGAGCGCATGAGCGGCAACCTGTGCCGCTGCAGCGCGTATCCCAACATCGTGGCCGCCATTCGCGAAGTGGCGGACGCATGAAGCCCTTCGAATACCTGCGCGCCGACAGCGTCGAAGCCGCCGCTCGCGCCGTCGCTGCACGGCCCGACGCGAAGTTCCTGGCCGGCGGCACCAACCTGCTGGACCTGATGAAGCTGCAGGTCGAAGCGCCGACGCTGGTCGTCGACATCAACCGCCTCGGCCTGGCGCGCATCGAAGACTTGCCCGACGGCGGACTGCGCGTGGGCACCCTGGTGCGCAACGCCGACCTCGCAGCCGACACGCGCGTGCGGCAGCGCTACCCGGTGCTGAGCCGTGCGCTGCTCGCCGGCGCCTCGGGCCAGTTGCGCAACAAGGCCACCACCGGCGGCAACCTGCTGCAGCGCACGCGTTGCTACTACTTCTACGATCCCGGCAAGCCTTGCAACAAGCGCACGCCGGGCAGCGGCTGCTCCGCGCTGGAAGGCTTCAACCGCAACCACGCGGTGCTGGGCGCCAGCGAGCATTGCATCGCCACGCATCCATCCGACATGGCGGTGGCGATGCGCGTGCTGGATGCGCAGGTCGAGACGGTCGACGCAGCCGGCGCGAAGCGGGTGATCCCGATCGCCGACTTCCACCGCTTGCCCGGCGACACGCCGCACATCGACAGCAACCTGCGCCACGGCGAGTTCATCACCTCGGTGGTGTTGCCCCCGCCGCCGCCGGGCCGGCAGGTGTACCGCAAGGTCCGCGATCGCGCCTCCTATGCCTTCGCCCTGGTCTCGGTCGCGGCGATCGTGGACGCGGCCGATGGCGTCGTCCGCAATGCGCGCGTGGCCTTCGGCGGACTGGCGCACCAGCCCTGGCGCGTGCCGGCGGCGGAACAGGCCTTGAGCGGGGCGCGCGTGGACGACACGCAGGCGGCGGCGGACCGGGCATTGAGCGGCGCCCGCGGCTGGGGCCACAACGACTTCAAGATCCCGCTGGCGCGCCGCGTGCTCGCCGGGGTCATCGCCGAAACCAGCGGATCGTGAAGGGCGCGCCATGGAAATGAACCATCCTTCGCCGCGCAACCCGCTGGACGAGAACCGGCACGGCCACATGGGCCGCCCGCTCGATCGTGTCGACGGGCCGGTCAAGGTGACCGGCGCCGCACCGTACGCCTACGAGGTGCATGAGGCGCCGGCCCGCCCGGCTTACGGCTTCATCGTCGAAGCCAGCATTGCGCGCGGCCGCGTGCGCGCCATCGACGCGGAGGCAGCGCGCGCCGCGCCCGGCGTGCTGCTGGTGATGACGCACGAGAACGCGCCGCGGCAAGCGCCGCCCGGCCCGCTGTCGCTGGCCGATCGCTTCAGCCGGTCGAATCCCTATCTCGACGATGCGATGGTCCCGCATTACGGTGAACCGGTGGCCTTCGTGGTGGCCGAGAGCTTCGAGCAGGCGCGCCACGCCAGCCTGCTGGTGCGGGTGGACTACGAAGCCGTCCCCGGCGCGTACCGGCTGCAGGAGCACCTGGCGGAGGAAGAGCGGCCGGCCGAAGACAAGCATCCGGAAAGCGGCGAGGGCGACTTCGACGGCGCTTTCCGGGAGGCGCCGGTGAAGGTGGACGTGCAGTACACGACGCCCGTGCACATCCACGCGCAGATGGAGCCGCACGCCGCGCTCGCCTGGTGGGAGGGCGACCGCGTGATCATCCACTGCTCCACGCAGATGCTCGAAAGCGCCCAGAAGCGCGTCGCCCACACCTTGCAGATCCCGGAGGAGAAGGTGCGCGTGGTCAGCCGCTACATCGGCGGTGGCTTCGGCGGCAAGCTGCCCGTGTGGGCGGATGTGATCCTGTCGGCGCTGGCATCGCGCGAGTTGCAGCGGCCGGTGAAGACAGCGCTGACGCGCCAGCAGATGTTCCACGTCACCAGCCACCGGTCCGACACCGTGCAGCACCTGCAGCTGGGCGCCCGGCCGGATGGGACCCTGACGGCGCTGTCGCACCGGGCCTGGTCGCACTCGGCCCGGGAGGACGATTACATCGAGCCCGTCTGCACGGCGACACGCTCGCTCTATGCCGCGCCCAACCGGCAGACCCGGCAGCGCCGCGTGCGGCTGGACCTGCCGGTGGCGGACTCCTGCCGTTCACCCGGCGAGGCGGTCGGCATGACGGCGCTGGAATGCGCGATGGATGAACTGGCACATACGCTGGCCATCGACCCGGTGCAGCTGCGCGTGCGCAACGAACCGCACGAGGATCCGGAAAAGCACGTCCCGTTCTCGACCCGGCAGCTGGTTCCCTGCCTGGAGGAGGGCGCCCGGCGCTTCGGCTGGGAGCAGCGCAACGCACGGCCCGCGCAGGTGCGCGAGGGCCGCTTCCTCGTCGGCATGGGCATGGCCTCCGCATCGCGCGGCAACCTGCTGCAGCAGGCCAGGTGCAAGGTCACGCTGCAGGGCGACGGCGTGCTGGTGGTGCGCATGTCGATGACCGACATCGGCACCGGGAGCTACACCGTGTTCACGCAGATCGCGGCGGAGATGCTGGGGCTGCCGCTGTCGCAGGTGCGCGTGGAGATCGGCGACAGCGACTTTCCGCCGACGCGCGGTTCGGGCGGCTCCTTCGGCGCGGCCAGCGCCGGGTCGGCGCTCTACATGGCGTGCGAGAACCTGCGCATCAAGCTCGCGCAATCCGCCGGGATCGATCCGGCGCAGGCCGAGTTCGGCGACGGGCACGTGCGGGGCAGTGGCAAGGGCGCGGCCCTGGCCAGGCTCGCATCGGCCGAGGGCATCGAAGCCGAGGGCGAGATCCAGCCGGGCGAGATGGACAAGCAGTTCTCGCAGCAGTCCTACGGCGCCTTCTTCGCCGAAGTCGCGGTCGACATCGACAGCGGCGAGGTGCGCCTGCGCCGCATGCTCGGCGTGTTCGCCGCTGGCCGCATCCTCAACGAGAAAACGGCGCGTTCGCAACTGCTGGGCGGCATGATCTGGGGCGTGGGCATCGCGCTGCACGAGGAAGCGGCCATCGACGAGCGCTACGGCTTCTTCGTCAACCACGACATCGCGGAGTACCACGTGCCGGTGCACGCGGACATCCCGGCGATCGACGCGATCATGCTGCCGGAGGTCGACGACAAGGCCAATCCGCTGAAGATCAAGGGACTGGGCGAGCTGGGCATCAGCGGCGCGGCGGCGGCAGTGGCGAACGCGGTGTTCAACGCGACCGGTGTCAGGGTGCGCGATTTCCCGATCACGCTGGACAAGCTGCTGCCGCATTTGCCCGATTGACTCGTCCCCGCCTGCGCGGGAATGACGGGTGACGCAATGACGGGTGAACTACCCGTTCTTCTTCTTCTCCGACCAGAGCTCGCCGCCGGTGGCCCAGTCGCTCGGCTTGACGTCGAACAGCAGCACGTCCACGGAATCCGGCTTGCTGCCCAGCGTGTCGACGCAAGCCTGCGTGAGCGCCTTGACGAAGTTCCTCTTCTGTTCCGGGGTGCGGCCTTCGAACATGTCGACGCGGATGGTGGGCATGGTTTTTCCTTGCAGTGGGTGAAAAGGCCCGTAGTCTGCGCCACCGGCGGCGGCGCAGCGGCAAGATAAGATCAGCCGAGAACAACAACAAGGCCGCAGCGGACCGAAGCGGCATTCATCCGTGACCCTGATCGCAGTCCTCTTCGCCACCCTGGCCGCCGGCATCGGCAGCGTCTGGCTCGCCGCCGCCCTGATGCGCGTGGGCTGGCTGGGCGGCGGCGCGGCGGCCGCCCGCGGCCCCGGGGAACAGCACCTCCTGAGCCTGGCCGCCGGCGCCTTGCTGGCGACCGCGTTCATGCACCTGCTGCCGGAAGCTCTGGAGAGCGGCGCCGGCGCCAAGGCCTTGTTCGGCACCTTGCTGGTCGGCCTGGTGTTCTTCTTCCTGCTGGACAAGGCGGAGCTGTGGCACCACGGGCACGAGCACCACCACGGCCATGCGCACGCAGGCGACCACCACGGTCATGGCCAAGAAAATCCACACGACGACGCCGCGCAGCCGCGCTCCGGCGGCTGGGCCGTGCTCACCGGCGACAGCGTGCACTGCTTCGGCGACGGCATCCTGATCGCATCCGCCTTCGTGGCCGACGCCCGCCTCGGGCTGGTGGCGGCACTGGCAGTGCTGGCGCACGAGGTGCCGCATCACATCGGCGACCTCGCAGTGCTGCGGCAGACCAGCGGCAGCCGCCGCGCGGCGCTGGTGAAGGTGTCGCTCGCCGGCGCGGTCACGCCGCTGGGCGGGCTGATCGGCTGGTGGCTGGTGGACCAGCTGCACGGCTACCTGCCCTTCTTCCTGGTGGTGGCCAGCAGCAGCTTCATCTACGTGGCGCTGGCCGACCTGATCCCGCAGCTGCAAAGGCGGCTGGGAGCGCGTGAAACGGTGGCGCAGGTGGTGTGGCTGCTGGTCGGCATCGCCCTGGTCACCAGCGTCAGCGCCCTCGTGCACACGCATTGATCACGCGTCGCCGCGCCGGCGACCGACCAGCAGTCCTACACGCCAACGGCGCTTGTCCGACACGGGCGCCAGCGCAGCAGTCCTAAGGTGAATTTCGTTGATGGAAGCGCGCGTCCGCACAGCAGGCAGGCGCGCGCCGGCCTTCGTGCAAGCAACGACACGCAGCGAAAGGAAATCACATGGCTTCTCGTGAATACGAAGACCGGGACCGGCGAAGCCGGTGGGGTGGTGGCAGCGACCAGCAGCAGGGCGAATCGCGCGGCGGCAGCGGCCAGCAGGGCGGCGCCGCGGGCGGCTCGCAAGGTGGGCCCGCCGGCTACGGCCAGCGGCCCGGGTCCGAATTCGGATCGCAGCAGTCCTCCGGCTACGGCGGCTACGGTGGGGAAGGCCATGGTTACGGCCGTGGCGGTCCCGAGTACGGCGGTGGCCAGGGCGGCCCGGCAAACTGGAGCGGTGGCGACCCGGGCAGCAGCTACGGCCAAGGCGGGCAGGGCGGGGGCCACGCCGAGTGGGGGCGCTACGGCGGCCAGCAGGGCGGCTGGAACGGCGGCCAGGGCGGCGGCATGCATGGCAGCTACGGCCAAGGCAGCGGCATGGGCGGCAGCAGCTACGGGCAGATGAGCAGCAGCGGCACCTATGGGCAGGCCAACAGCGGCATGGGCCCCAGCGGATCGAGCCAAGGCGGCTACGGCAGCACGCCGGGGTGGCAGGGCGGCCAGGGCCATGACCAGCCTGGTTTCGGCAGCAGCCATGGCCAGGGCGGCTGGCACGGAGGCGGCCAAGGCGGGCCCGGCCAAGGCGGCAGCCAAGGGTACGGCAGCCAGGGCTACGGCTCCGGTGGCCAGGGCTACAGCGGCGGCATGGGCGGTGCCGTCGGCGGACAGGGGCAGTCGGGCTCTGGCGGCGGCCACGGCCACCACGACCCCGACTACCACCAGTGGCGTGAAGAGCAGATCCGCAACCTGGACAACGACTACCAGACCTGGCGCCAGGAACGCTACAAGAAATTCAGCGAGGACTTCAACAGCTGGCGCAGCAGCCGCAGCGGCGGCCAGGGGCAGAACCAGCCGGTCGGCGGCTCGGCCTCGGCCGGGGGCGGTTCCGGCGACTACGGCTCCACCGGGCAGAGCGGCTTCACGAGCCTGAGCGGCTCCAGCGGCATGGGCAGCGCCGGCACCTCGATGAGCGGCGGCACCGCGAACCCGGGCAACGTCGCCGGCGCTTCCTCCACCAGCACCGGTGGCGGCAGCACGGGGACGAGTGCCAGCGACGGCGGCGGCAGCTCCGGCGGCTCCGACCGCAACAGCAAGTGATCTCCTGAGCTTTCGCGGCGCCGCCGGTGCGGCGCCGCTTTCTTGTGACCGACAATGCAGGGACTCCGCAACCATGAAAATGACACGACACCTCACCCTTCCCGCGCTGCTCGCGCTGGCCCTCTCGTTCGGCGGCGCCCATGCGCAGACGCCTGGCGCGGGCAGCTCCATGACCGGCGGCCAGGCCGCGCCAGCCGCCCAGCCCGGCGCCGGCACGCGCAACTCGCCCACCGGCAAGTCCGAAAAGGTGGCGCGCGGTGACCGCAAGTTCATCGAGGCGGCAGCGGGCAGCGGCATGTTCGAGGTGCAGGTGTCGCAGCTCGCCGCCAGCAAGGCCACGGACCCGGCCGTCAAGAGCTTCGCCAGCATGCTGGTGGACCACCACACCGCAGCCAACAACGAGCTGGTCAAGCTCGCCAATGCCAAGGGTGTGGAACTGCCTGCCGCGCCGAAGCGCGCACTGCGGCGCGACATCGAGAAGCTGGGCAAGCAGAACGGCGCCGAGTTCGACCGCGACTACGTGCGCAACGTCGGCATCAAGGCCCACGAGAAGGACATCAAGATGTTCCAGGACGCCAGCAAGGACGTCAAGGACGCCGAGCTCAAGGGCTGGATCGACAAGACCCTGCCGGTGCTGCGCGAGCACCTCGCCGCGGCACAGAAGCTGCCCCAGTCGGGCAAGAGCCCGGCCGCCGGCAAGAGCTGAAGTGCAACGCATGAACAGAACGAACAAGACGCCAACGCTGCTCGCCCTGGGCTGCACGCTCGCCGCGGCGGCGCTGCTGGCGGCGCCGCCGGCGTTCGCCGCCGACCCGAGCCGCTATGCGGCTGCGGCGGCGGCCGAAGCCAAGCCGCTGCCGCCGACCCAGCGGCTGGAGCGGCGCTTCCTGCAGCTGACGGCGGCCAACCTGCGGTTCCAGGCCGAGGCGTCGCGGCTGGCCGGCACGCGCTCGAACAATCCGGCCGTGAAGGATCTCGCCAATACCTTGATGTCGCGCCAGCAGACGGCGCAGCCCGAGTTGCTGCGGCTGCTGCACGCGCGTGGCATGGCGATGCCTATCCCCACCAACGAGCACAGCAAGGTGCTCAAGCAGCTGACCAAGGCGGGCGGCGCCAAGTTCGACCGCCTGTATGTCGACGAGGTGATGATCCGCTCGAACCAGGCCGACATCGCCAACTTCGAAAAGGTGGCGACCCAGGCGGAAGACCCGGTGCTCAAGGCGTGGATCGAGCGCCAGCTGCCGGCGCTGCGCTTCCAGTACGCGAAGGCGGGCAAGGCCTTGCCGAGCGCTTCGCTACGCGGTCAGCGGGCGGTGTAGCCGGCCACCCGCCAGCGGCCGTCGGGTTCCTTGACGGTGGTCACGGTCTCGACCACGTCCGCCTTCTTGTCGAACTTGCTCAGGAAGTGGACGGTGACGTAGTCGCCGTCGGGCCGGCCGGCGAGCTTGCGCGTGTACAGCGCTTCGGCCGGCTGCCGCTCGATGAAGTTGCCGAAAGGCTGGCGCAGCGCCGGCACGTTGTCCATCCAGAGCGACAGCGGCACGGACTGGCGGAAGGTGCCGCTGGAGGTGTCCCAGGCGGTGCCCCAGTCGCGGCGGTCCAGCAGCAGCAGCCAGGCATGCGCGGCGTTCTGCCCGGCCTTCTCGGCGTCCGGGTCGCTGACGATGTTGTTCGGGGCGGCGGGGGCCGCGGCCGGGGCGGGCGCGGCGCTGCGCGCCGGTGCGGCCGCGGGTTTGGCTTGCGCTTGCGCCATGCAGGCGGCGAGCGCCAGGCCGGCGGCCAGTGCGCCGAGGCGGAAGCTCGGGGTCATGGGGGTTCCAGAAATCGTCATTGCGGTGCAGTCTAGCGGCTGCGAAAGGCCCTTCCCGCCGCGTACAAGCTTTTACCCCGCGTTGACACTCAGCAGTTCGCGCATCGTCCGCGCCGCCACCTGGCCCTGGTCTTCGTTGTTGGTGTTGAAGATCACGTGCACGGCTTGCGCCTGGCTGGCCAGGTGGCGCACCTCGGGCACCATGGCCGAGAGTTCGTCCTCGCTGTACCAGTAGTCGAAGCGGCCCGAGGACGCGACCAGCCCTTTCTTGTTCCAGGTCTCCTTGTTGCGGCCGTGCAGCCGCACGATCGCCAGCTTCGGACTGGTGACGTCCCAGACGCAGGGCACGCAATTGGCGAAGCCTTGCGGCGAGTCGACCACGGTGTGCACCAGGCCCAGCGCGCGCTCCCAGGCGAGGGTCTGCTCCAGGTGTTCGCCATGGAACCACGTTGCGTGCCGGAACTCCGCGGCCAGCAGGTGGCCCGGCATCTTGTCGACGCAATGTTCGACATGGGCGATGGCGGCGCGGTTGCGCACCAGCCAGGGCGCGAACTGGAAGTGCACCGCACCGAGCTTGCCCGCGGCCTTGAGCGGCGCCAGTGCCTCGATGAAGCGGCGCCAGAGTTCATCGCGGATTTCCAGCGGCAGGTCCTCGTAGTAAAGCAGGCGCGGCACCCCTGGGCCGAGCGCCTGCTGGATGTCGCGGTGCAAGGTCGAGGGCTGCGTCTGGTGGCCGGTGAAGATCCGGAACGCCTTGAGGTTGAAGACGAAACCGGCCGGCGTGCGATCGGCCCACAGCTGCGCGTTCTGCGGCGTGGGCATGCCGTAGTAGCTGGAGTCGACCTCCACGATGTCGAACTGCCGCGCGTAGAAACGCAGCCGCTGTTCCGCGGTCTTGCAGCTGGCCGGATAGAAGCGGCCGCAGCCGATCAGGCTCTTGTCGGTCCAGGAGGCGGTGCCGACCAGGATGTTGGAAGTCACTGTATTAATATACAGCCAGTGAGGCCCCCATGCAGTACCCCGATCCGCTCGAAGCATTGAATCCGCAGCAACGGGAGGCGGCCACGCACGGCACCGGCGACAGCGCAGGCGACAGGCGGCCGCTGCTGGTGATCGCGGGTGCGGGCTCCGGCAAGACCAACACCCTGGCGCATCGGGTGGCGACCCTGATCCGCCACGGCGCCGATCCGCAACGCATGCTGCTGCTGACCTTCAGCCGGCGCGCGGCACAGGAGATGGAGCGGCGCGTCGGTGGCGTGCTGCAGCAGGCACTGGGCCTGTCTGGCACCCAGGCCCTGCCGCACCTGCCGTGGAGCGGCACCTTCCACGGCATAGGCGCACGGCTGCTGCGCGAGTACGCCGGTCGCATCGGCCTGGAAGAAAACTTCACCATCCACGACCGCGGCGATGCCGAAGACCTGATGGGGATGGTGCGGCACGACATCGGCTTGTCGGAGGCCAAGCAGCGCTTCCCGCTCAAGGGCACCTGCCTGGGCATCTATTCGCGGGTGCTGAACACGCGCGACCCGCTGGCGCTGGTGCTGCAGTCGGTGTACCCGTGGTGCAGCCAGTGGGAGGGCGAACTGAAGAAGCTGTTCGGCGCGTATGTCGAGGCCAAGCAGCAGCAGAACGTGCTCGACTACGACGACCTGCTGGCCTTCTGGGCCGACATGATGGCGGAGCCGGAGGTGGCCCAGGAGGTCGGTGCCCGCTTCGACCACCTGCTGGTCGACGAGTACCAGGACACCAACCGGCTGCAGTCGCAGATCATCCTGGGCATGAAGCCCACCGGCGAGGGCGTGACGGTCGTGGGCGACGACGCCCAGAGCATCTATTCATTCCGCGGCGCCACCGTGCGCAACATCCTCGACTTCCCGCACCAGTTCTCGCAGCCGGCGCGGGTGGTCACGCTGGAGCGCAACTACCGCAGCACGCAACCGATCCTCGACGCCAGCAATGCGGTGATCGCGGCCGCGCGCGAGCGGCACGCCAAGGACCTGTTCACCGACAAGCCGTCGTCGCAGCGGGCGCAGCTCGTGCTGGTGCCGGACGAGGCGCAGCAGGCGCGCTGGGTCGCCGACCAGGTGCTGCGGCAGCGCGAGGCCGGCAGCAGCCTGAAGTCGCAGGCGGTGCTGTTCCGCACCAGCCACCACAGCGCGGCACTCGAGCTCGAGCTGGCCCGCCGCAACATTCCCTTCGTCAAGTTCGGCGGCCTCAAGTTCCTCGAGGCTTCGCACATCAAGGACCTGCTGGCGCTGTTGCGTTTCGCCCAGAACCCGCGTGGCCGCATGGCGGGCTTTCGCGCCGCCCAACTGGTGCCCGGCGTCGGCGCCGCCACCGCCACGCGGCTGCTCGATGCGATGGCCGAAGCGCCCGATCCGCACGCCGCGCTGCAAGCCTTCGAGGCGCCGGCGCAGGCCAGCGAGGAGTGGACGGCGCTGGCGGGCCTGTACGCGAAGTTGAACGATGCCGAGCTTGCCTGGCCCGCGGACATCGAGCTGGCCAAGGCCTGGTACCTGCCGCAGCTCGAGCGCCTGCACGACGATGCGCAAGTGCGCAAGCTCGACATCGAGCAACTGGTACGGCTGGCGGCCGGTTACGGCAGCCGCGAGCGCTTCCTGACCGAACTGACGCTCGATCCGCCCGAGGTGACCAGCGACCAGAGCGGGCCCCCGCTGCGCGACGAGGACTACCTGATCCTCTCGACGATCCACAGCGCCAAGGGCCAGGAGTGGAAGGCGGTGCACGTGCTCAATTGCGTCGACGGCTGCATCCCGAGCGACATGGCCACCGGCACCAGCGACGAACTGGAAGAAGAGCGGCGCCTGCTGTACGTGGCGATGACGCGCGCTCGCGAGCACCTGCACCTGCTGGTGCCGCAGCGCTTCTACGTGTCGCAGCAATCGGGCGGCGGCGACAAGCATGTCTACGCCGGCCGCACGCGCTTCGTCAGCGAAGCGATGGCTGCGCACTTCGAGCAGGTCACGTGGCCCGATGCGATCGAGGTCCGCGCCAACGAGGCGCAGCCGCAGGCACCGCTGATGCAGGTGCGGGCACGGTCGCGGGCGCTGTGGAAGTGACAGCAGGGCCGTCCTACACGGTGCGAAGAGGCGCTCCGACAAAGGCGGCGAGCGGGCTGCCTAGGATCACTGCAGCACCATGAAATTGTCCTGTCTGAAGTGGTCGGGCGTGCACCTGTCCAAGGGAGTCCCCATGAAATCCTCCAGCCCCAAGTCCGGCAGCGCATCCAGCCGCAGCAGCGACACGCGCGCTGCCGCCTCTACCGGCGCCAAGAAGGCCAGCAACGCCCATGCCGCCCAGCGGCAGAGCGACAAGGCCAGTGCCAACAAGGCCAGCGGCAAGAAGAACACCTCCTCCAGCAGCAAGTGAGGGCAACCATGCCATCCGAGCAGGAACCCGACGACGCCACCCCTCCGAATGCCACCAGCGCCGGCAATGAGGGCTCGCGCGGCAGCCGTGGCCAGGCCAACAGCGGCGCGCAACCCGCCAACAGCACCAACAAGGGAGAGCTGCCGCCGCCGTCGCCTGACTTGAGCCGCGCCCCGGATGCGCAGGGCGGCGGCGGGATTGGCAGCGAGAGCAGCCGGTCGAAGTAGGCGCCACTGCTGCGGGGGAGCATCGACCGTGCTTTAGAGTCGGTGCATGCGATTGCCAGGTGCCTCCAATTTCCGTCCTGTTGCCACCCTTTCCAGGCTCTATCGCTCCGACCACCTCGGCGCGCTCGACGAAGACGACGCGGCGCAGATCCGCGCGCTGGGCATCACCCGCGTGCTCGACTTCCGCGGCGCGCACGAGCGCACGTCGGCGGCGTGCCGGCTGCCGGAGGTCTGCGTCCACTCCTTGCCGATCGAACCCACCATCGTCCAGAAGCTCGGCGACCTGGTGGCCTCCGGCCACAGCCTCACCGCGGCCGATGTGACGCAGCACATGGAGGAAACCTACCGCGGCTTCGTGCGCGACAGCACGCCGCGCTTCGCCGAGTTCTTCCAGTACCTGCTGGCGTCGAACGAGCCGACGGTCTTCCACTGCACCGCGGGCAAGGACCGAACCGGCTTCGCAGCCGCGTTGCTGCTGAAGGCGATGGGCGCCACGGACG
>JAQGMY010000234.1 GCA_028292105.1 Ramlibacter sp. | reverse complement strand
CACCCAGCCATGCACGCCCGAGTAGTACTCGTGGTTGCCGGTCACGAAGAAGAAGCCGTGCCGCGCCTGCAGCCGGGCCAGCGGCGACACGTGCGCGGCCAGTTCGGGCACCGAGCCGTCGACCAGGTCGCCGGTGATCGCGATCACGTCGGGATGCAGGGCGTTGACGCGATCGACGATCGCTTCCAGGTAGCCGTGCTTGATGGTGGGCCCGACATGGATGTCGCTGATCTGGACGATGCGAAAGCCTTCCAGCGCGGGGTCGAGTCCGGCCAGGGGGATGTCCACCGTCTTCACCTTGGCGGTGCGGCGGGCATTGAACAGGCCGACCAGCGACAGCCCCAGGGCCATCAGCGGCACCGCGGTCGCAGTGTCGGGTGCCAGCCACGGCACGTCGGCGCCGGCGATGGCCACCACGGTCAGCGCGACGTCGCGAAAGAAGGTCAGGACGATCAGCGACGAGAACAGGCCCATGAACAGCATGCCGACCCAGGTGAGGCGGTCCGCGGCGGCGCCATGGGCAAAGCGGCGCGCCATCAGGCCCGCCGGGATGAGCACCGAGGACACCAGCAAAAGCAATATGAGCACCACCGCAGCCGCCGTCGAAGGCAGCGCACTGGCAAGCCGCGCCGCTATATAGAGATGCAGTGCGGCGGAAAGGGCGAGGATCTTGATCAAGGACATCAGGTGGGGGCGTTGGCTGCGTCCCGCAAGGGACCTGCCGGCCGCGGCAGTGCAAACGTGGGGTTTGCGCGGGGCCGGCGCGCGCTGAGCTCAGCAAGCTTTCATGTAAGCTTGCGTTCAGAACAGCGCGAACAGCGACAACCATCCCCAAGAGGAGCAGCGTCCATGCAGATTGGCGTCCCCGCCGAGACAACGGCGGGCGAAACCCGTGTCGCCGTCACGCCCGAAACGGCGAAGAAGCTGAAGGCGCAGGGCCACACCGTCCAGGTCGCAGCCGGCGCCGGCCTTGCCGCCAGCATGCCCGACGACGCCTACCGGGCCGCCGGCGCCGAGATCACCGACCAGGCGGGCGCCCTCGGTTGCGAAGTGGTGTTGAAGGTGCGGCCCGTGCTGGAAAGCGAGCTGGCGGCCCTCAAGCCCGGCGCGACGGTCGTCGGCATGCTCAATCCATTCGACGCCGCCGGACTGCAGCGGCTGGCCGCCACCGGCGCCAGCGGATTCGCGCTGGAAGCCGCGCCACGCACCACGCGCGCGCAAAGCATGGACGTGCTGAGCTCGCAGGCCAACATCGCCGGCTACAAGGCCGTCATCATCGCGGCCAACAGCTACCAGCGCTTCTTCCCGATGCTGATGACCGCGGCCGGCACGGTGAAGGCCGCCCGCGTCGTGATCCTCGGTGTCGGCGTGGCCGGCCTGCAGGCGATCGCAACGGCCAAGCGGCTGGGCGCGGTGATCGAGGCCTCGGACGTGCGGCCTTCGGTGAAAGAGCAGGTGGAGTCGCTGGGCGCCAAGTTCATCGACGTGCCCTACGAGACCGCCGACGAAAAGGAAGCGGCTGAAGGTGTCGGCGGCTACGCCCGCCCGATGCCGCAAAGCTGGCTCGACCGCCAGAAGGCGGAAGTGGCGAAGCGGGTCGCCCAGGCCGACATCGTGATCACCACGGCCCTGATCCCGGGTCGGGCGGCGCCGGTGCTGGTCACCGAAGAGATGGTGCGATCCATGAAGCCCGGCTCGGTGATCGTCGACCTGGCGGCGCCGCAGGGCGGCAACTGCCCGCTGACGGAGCCGGGGCGCACCGTGATGAAGCATGGCGTGACGCTGGTGGGCGAGACCAACCTGGCCGCCTTGCTGGGCGCCGACGCGTCCGCCCTCTACGCGCGCAACGTGCTCGATTTCCTCAAGCTGATCCTGCCGAGGGAAGGCGGAGTGAAGATCGACATGGAAGACGACATCGTCGCGGCTTGCCTGGTGGTCCACGGTGGTGAAGTGAGGAAGCGATGAGGGCCCGCATCTTCGCCGCGCTGCTGCTGCTGGCCGCCGTGCTGGCGCCTGCGCTGGCGCAGTCGGCCGAGCGCGTGGGCCGCACCCACTTCGAGTTGCCGGGTTGGACGCTCGTCACGCGCTACGAGACCAAGCTCATCTTCAATGCGGGCGAGTATTCGATGCCCTTGCACCATGCGCTGTACCAGCTGCCCGGTGAGGGAAAGTCGCCGCGGGCGCTGCTGCTGGTGTCCAGCACCGAAGGCGGCAACCGCGAGAACGTCAACTGGATCACCAACGTCTGCCCGCCGCCGGCACGTAATTACTACACGCGCGATTTCGGCGGCGCCGCCGTCAAGAGCCACCGCGATTGCCTGGTCGTGAACTCCAGCTTCGCGCCCGAGAAGTTCTTCAAGCCGGACTCCGAGGTGGTGCGCGCGATGGAGTCCAACGGGCTCGAGTTCCCCAGGCGCCTCTATTCCATCCGCAACACGGCCGCCTTGCGCGGCGGCACCTTGCTGACCGTCAACCTGATGCCCGGCCGCGACTTCGCCGGGCTGCCCGGCGTGCCCGCCACTGCCACCGACGTCGAAGGGGTGCCGTCGGCGCTGATCGCCTGGGGCGAGGCCCTGCACGCCGCGGTGAACCGATCCGTGCTCTCGCTGGGCGGCTCGTTCGAACTGCCCACCGTCACCTTCTCCCGCTAGGACCGCCCGATGGAAGTCTCCCATACCGTCGTCAACCTGATCATCTTCGTGCTGGCGATCTACGTCGGCTACCACGTGGTCTGGACCGTGACGCCCGCGCTGCACACCCCACTGATGGCGGTGACGAACGCCATCTCCGCGATCGTGATCGTCGGCGCCATGCTGGCGGCGGCGCAGACCGAAACCTGGGCCGGCCGCACCATGGGCGTGCTGGCGGTCGCGCTCGCGGCGGTGAACATCTTCGGCGGCTTCCTGGTCACGCGCCGGATGCTGGAGATGTTCCGCAAGAAGGACAAGAAGGCGGAGGCCGTGAAATGAGCATGAACCTGGTGGTGCTGCTGTACCTGGCAGCGTCGGTGTGCTTCATCCAGGCGCTCAAGGGCCTGTCGCACCCGACGACGTCGATTCGCGGCAACCTGTTCGGCATGATCGGCATGGCGATCGCGGTGCTGACCACGGCGGCGCTGATCGTCGAAGTTTCCGGCGGCCACGGCCGCGGCCTGGCCTGGGTGCTGCTGGGCCTGGTGGTCGGCGGCGGCTATGGCGCGTACCGGGCCAGGACGGTCGAGATGACGAAGATGCCCGAGCTGGTCGCCTTCTTCCACAGCATGATCGGCCTGGCCGCGGTCTTCATCGCCGTGGCTGCGGTGCTGGAACCCTGGGCCTTGCTGCAAGGGCTGAAGCCGGGCGACGCCATTCCCGCCGGCAACCGGCTGGAGCTGTTCCTGGGCGCGGCCATCGGCGCCGTCACCTTCAGCGGTTCGGTCATCGCCTTCGGCAAGCTCTCCGGCACCTACAAGTTCCGCCTGTTCAAGGGCGCGCCGGTGCAGTTTGCCGGCCAGCACATGCTGAACCTGGTGCTGGGCCTGCTCACCATCGCGCTCGGGCTGGTGTTCACCTTCACCGGCAGCTGGGCGGCCTTCTTCGCCATGCTGGCGCTGTCCTTCGTGATGGGCGTGCTGATCATCATCCCGATCGGCGGCGCCGACATGCCGGTCGTGGTCTCGATGCTCAATAGCTACTCGGGCTGGGCGGCGGCCGGCATCGGCTTCTCGTTGAACAACCAGATGCTGATCATCGCCGGCTCGCTGGTCGGCAGCTCGGGCGCGATCCTGAGCTACATCATGTGCAAGGCGATGAACCGGTCGTTCTTCAACGTGATCCTGGGCGGCTTTGGCGGCGAAGCGGGCACGGCGGTCGCCGGCGCCACCGAGCAACGCCCGGTCAAGAGCGGCAGCGCCGACGACGCCGCGTTCATCCTGGGCAACGCCGAGACGGTCATCATCGTTCCCGGCTACGGCCTGGCGGTGGCGCGCGCGCAGCACGCCGTCAAGGAACTGGCCCTGAAGCTCACGCAAAAGGGCATCAACGTCAAGTATGCGATCCACCCGGTGGCCGGCCGCATGCCGGGGCACATGAACGTGCTGCTCGCCGAAGCCGAGGTCCCCTACGACCAGGTGTTCGAGATGGAGGACATCAACGGCGAGTTCGGCCAGGCCGACGTCGCCATCATCCTCGGCGCCAACGACGTCGTGAACCCGGCCGCCCTGACCAAGGGCAGCGCCATCTACGGCATGCCGATCCTGGAGGCCTACAAGGCCAAGACCGTGATCGTGAACAAGCGTTCGATGGCCGCCGGCTATGCCGGCCTCGACAACGAACTGTTCTACATGGACAAGACCATGATGGTCTTCGGCGACGCCAAGAAGGTGGTCGAAGACATGGTGAAGGCAGTGGAGTAGCAGGAGAACCAAGAATGAACAACCGACCCTGGCTGACCGCTTATCCGGAGGGCGTGCCGGCCGAGATCGATCCCGGGCTGTACACCTCGCTGGTGCAGCTGATGGAGGAGAGCTTCCAGAAGTTCGCCGCCCGCGTCGCTTACTCGTACATGGGCAAGGACATCACCTACGGGCAGGTGGACTCGCTCAGCCGCGCCTTCGCCGCCTACCTGCAGGGGCTGGGGCTGGCCAAGGGCGACCGCGTGGCGATCATGATGCCGAACGTGCCGCAGTACCCGGTGGCGGTGGCCGCCATCCTGCGCGCCGGCTTCGTGGTGGTGAACGTCAACCCGCTGTACACGCCGCGCGAACTGGAGCACCAGCTCAAGGATTCCGGCGCCAAGGTGATCGTCATCGTCGAGAACTTCGCCGCCACCCTGCAGCACTGCATCGCGGCCACGCCGATCCAGCACGTGGTGCTGGCGAGCATGGGCGAGATGCTGGGCGGGCTCAAGGGGGCGCTGGTCAACTACGTGGTGCGCAAGGTCAAGAAGATGGTGCCGGCGTACCACCTGCCGGGCGCCGTCAAGTTCCGCGATGCGGTGGACCGCGGCACGCGCGGCACGCTGCGCAAGCCGGAGATCAAGCACGACGACGTGGCCGTGCTGCAGTACACCGGCGGCACGACCGGCGTCAGCAAGGGTGCCGTGCTGCTGCACCGGAACATCATCGCCAACCTGCTGCAGTCGGAAGCGTGGAACCAGCCGGCCATGGCCAAGATACCGGCCAACGAGCAGCCCACCGCCGTCTGCGCGCTGCCGCTGTATCACATCTTCGCCTTCACGGTCGGCATGATGCTGTCGATGCGCACCGGCGCCAAGCTGATCCTGATCCCCAATCCGCGCGACCTGGCCGGCACCTTGAAGGAGCTGTCCAAGCACCGGTTCCATACCTTGCCGGCCGTCAACACCTTGTTCAACGGCCTGGCCAACCATCCGGATTTCGGCAAGGTCGACTGGTCCCACCTGAAGGTGTCGGTCGGCGGCGGCATGGCGGTGCAGGCCGCGGCGGCCAGGCTCTGGCTGGAAAAGACCGGCTGCCCGATCTGCGAGGGCTACGGCCTGTCCGAGACCTCGCCCTCGGTGAGCTGCAACCCGGTGACGAGCACCCAGTACACCGGCAGCATCGGCGTGCCGCTGCCTTCCACCGACATGAAGTGCATCGACGACGAAGGGCGGGACGTCGGCATCGGCGAGCGCGGCGAGATCGCGATCAAGGGCCCGCAGGTGATGGCCGGCTACTGGCAGCGGCCCGACGAGACCGCGAAGGTCATGACGCCCGACGGCTACTTCAAGAGCGGCGACATCGGCGTGATGGACGAGCACGGCTTCTTCAAGATCGTCGACCGCAAGAAGGACATGGTGCTGGTCTCCGGCTTCAACGTGTACCCGAACGAGGTCGAGGACGTGGTGGCCATGATGCCGGGCGTGCTCGAGTGCGCGGTGATCGGCGTGCCGGACGAAAAGACCGGCGAAGCCGTGAAGCTGGTGATCGTGAAGAAGGACCCGTCGCTCACCGAGGAGCAGGTCAGGCAGTACTGCCACGACAACCTCACCGGCTACAAGCGGCCACGGGTGATCGAGTTCCGCACCGACCTGCCGAAGTCACCCGTGGGCAAGATCCTGCGGCGCGAGTTGCGGGACAGGAAATAGATCCGTCATTCCCGCGAAGGCGGGAATCCAGAGCTCCCGAATGCCCACGCGCCCAGCGCGTGGCTCCAATGCTCCGGATCCCCGCCTGCGCGGGATGACGGGCTATGGCCTGTTCCTTGCGTGACAGCTGCTCCGGGTCCTGCCCGGGTGACAAACCCGCGCGCCGTCCGACAATCCCAACATGCTCCGTTTCCTCCTGACCCGCCTGTCGCTGGTCATCCCCACCTTTTTCGGGATGACGCTGCTGGCGTTCTTCCTGATCCGCCTGGTGCCCGGCGACCCCATCGAGACGATGGCGGGCGAGCGCGGCATCGACGCCGTGCGGCACGAGAAGCTGCTCAAGGAGTACGGCTTCGACAAGCCCGTGCTGGTGCAATACGGCATCTACATCGCCCGCGTGCTGAAAGGCGACCTCGGCAAGTCCATCATCACCCAGGAGCCGGTGATCCGTGAGTTCGCGGCGCTGTTCCCGGCAACGATCGAGCTGGCGGTGTGCGCGATCCTGTTCGCGCTGATCCTGGGCGTCCCGGCCGGCATCCTGGCCGCGGTCAAACGCAATTCGGTGTTCGACCACGGCGTGATGGCGACGTCGCTGACCGGCTACTCGATGCCGATCTTCTGGTGGGGCCTGCTGCTGATCCTGCTGTTCTCGGTGCAGCTCGGACTGACGCCGGTGTCGGGCCGGCTGGACGTCAAGTACTACATCGAGCCCACCACCGGCTTCCTGCTGGTCGACTCGCTGATTTCGGGCGAAAAGGGCGCTTTCTGGTCGGCGGTGAAGCACCTGATCCTGCCGACCATCGTGCTCGGGACCAACCCGCTGGCGGTAGTGGCGCGCATGACGCGTTCGGCGATGCTGGAGGTGCTGGGCGAGGACTACATCCGCACGGCCCGCGCCAAGGGCCTGCCGCCGCTGCGCGTGATCGGCGTGCACGCCCTGCGCAATGCATTGATCCCGGTGATCACCGTCATCGGCCTGCAGGTGGGCGTGCTGTTCACCGGTGCCATCCTGACGGAGACCATCTTCTCCTGGCCGGGCGTCGGCAAGTGGCTGATCGAGGCGATCAACCGGCGCGACTATCCAGTGCTGCAGGGCGGGATGCTGCTGCTGGGCGTGGTGGTGATGGCGGTGAACCTGCTGGTCGACGTGACCTACGGGCTGATCAATCCCCGCATCCGCCAGCAGGGGCACTGACATGGCGAGCATCACTCCTCCTGCTTCCCGGGTCGCCGTGCAGGGCACCCCGCCGGGCCCGTGGCGCGAGTTCTGGATCTCGTTCTCGGCCAATCGCGGCGCCGTCGGCGGCCTGGTGACAGTCGCCGTGTTGCTGCTGCTGGCGCTGTTCGCCCCCTGGATCGCGCCGCATGCGCCGGACATCACCAATCCAGGCGCTTTCCTCAAGCCGCCGGTGTGGCAGGAGGGCGGTTCCGCCAAGTACCTGCTAGGCACCGATGCCATCGGCCGCGACATCCTGTCCCGCCTGATCTGGGGCGCGCGCCTGTCGCTGTCGATCGGCATCGCGGTGGTGCTGATCTCGGTGGCAGTGGGCATCGCGCTGGGCCTGATCGCCGGCTTTGCCCGTGGCCTGACCGAGATCGCGATCATGCGGCTGATGGACATCATCCTGACGCTGCCCAGCCTGCTGCTGGCGATCGTGATCGTGGCGATCCTCGGCCCCGGGCTGATGAATGCGATGCTGGCAGTGGCCGTGGTGGTGCTGCCGCACTACGTGCGCATCACGCGGGCCGCGGTGATCGCCGAGGTCTCGCGCGATTACGTCACGGCAGCGCGCGTCAGTGGCGCCGGCACGCTGCGGCTGATGTTCAGCGAGGTGCTGCCCAACTGCGCCGCCCCGCTGATCGTGCAAGCCTCGCTGGGCGTCTCCACCGCCATCCTCGACGCTGCCGCGCTCGGCTTCCTCGGGCTCGGCGCGCAGCCGCCGTCGCCCGAATGGGGAACGATGCTGGCCGACGCGCGCGAATTCGTGCTGCGCGCGTGGTGGGTCGTGACCTTCCCCGGCCTGATGATCCTGGCCGCGGTGCTGGCGTTCAACCTGCTGGGTGATGGCCTGCGCGATGCGCTCGATCCGAAGTTGAAGCGGTGAACATGCCCCTCCTCGAAATCGAAGACCTCCACGTCGAGTTCCCCACGCAGGGGAGCGTGATGCATGCCGTCGAAGGCGTGAGCCTCACGCTGGAAGAAGGCGAAGTGCTCGGCATCGTCGGCGAGTCGGGCTCGGGCAAGAGCGTGACCATGATGGCCTTGATGGGGCTCATCGCCTGGCCGGGCCGGGTGCGGGCGAAGACGCTGCGCTTTGCCGGCCACGACCTGCTGGGCATCTCCGACCGCCAGCGGCGGCGGCTGGTCGGCAAGGACATGGCGATGATCTTCCAGGATCCCACCACCAGCCTGAACCCCTGCTTCACCATCGGCTACCAGCTGGTCGAAACGCTGCGGCTGCATTCGCCGCTGGACAAGAAAAGCGCGCAGCGCCACGCCGTCGAACTGCTGGAGCAGGTCGGCATCCCCGCCGCCGCTTCGCGCCTGAACGACTACCCACACCAGCTGTCGGGCGGCATGAACCAGCGCGTGATGATCGCGATGGCGATCTCGTGCAACCCGCGGCTGCTGATCGCCGACGAGCCGACCACCGCTCTCGACGTCACCATCCAGGCCCAGATCCTCGACCTGCTGCGCAACCTGCAGCAGGAGCGCGGCATGGCGCTGGTGCTGATCACGCACAACATGGGCGTGGTCAGCGAGATGGCGCAACGCATCGCGGTGATGTACGGCGGCCAGGTGATGGAGCAGCAGCGCGTCGATGCGCTCTTCGCCAGGCCGCAGCACCCGTACACGGAGGCACTGCTGGCGGCGCTGCCCGAGCACGGCCAGGCGGGACAGCGGCTCGCCACCATCCCCGGGGTCGTGCCGGGGGTGTTCGATCGCCCGACCGGCTGCCTGTTCGCGCCGCGCTGTGCCTATGCCACCGCGCATTCGCAAACGGTGCGGCCTTTGCTCAGGCCGTGGGAGGGCGGCGAGGTGCGCTGCCACTATCCGCTGGGCGATCCGGCACGCGACGCGGCCATCGAACACGACTTGCCGCTGCGGCTGGAGCCGGCGGCATGAGCAGGATCGTGGTGGAAGCGAAGAACCTGCGCAAGGTCTATCCGATCCGGCGCGGCATCTTCCGCGAGCCGGCCCAGCTGCAGGCCGTCGGCGGCGTCTCGTTCGCGCTGGAAGAGGGCAGGACACTGGCCGTGGTGGGCGAGTCCGGCTGCGGCAAATCGACGCTGGCGCGCATGGTGGCCTTGATCGAGAAGCCCACCGAAGGCACGCTGGTGCTGGACGGAAGCGACGCGGTCGACACGCCTTCGGCCGATCGCCGGCGGCTGCGGCAGGCCGTGCAAATGGTGTTCCAGAACCCTTACGGCTCGCTCAACCCGCGCAAGAAGATCAGCGCGGTGCTGGAAGCACCGCTGGCCATCAACACCAACCTGAAGCCGGCGGAGCGCGCCGAGCGCGCCCGCGCGATGCTGGCGCAGGTCGGCCTGCGGCCCGAGCACGCCGACCGTTACCCGCACATGTTCTCCGGCGGCCAGCGCCAGCGCATCGCGATCGCGCGCGCGCTGATGCCGGGGCCCAAGCTGCTGGTCGCCGACGAACCGGTCTCGGCGCTGGACGTTTCGATCCAGGCGCAGGTGCTGAACCTGCTGTCCGACCTGCAGCAGGAATTCAAGCTGGCGTACCTGTTCATCTCGCACGACCTGGCGGTGGTGCGGCATATCGCCCACGACGTGCTGGTGATGTATCTCGGCCACGTGATGGAGCAGGGTCCGCGCGCCAAGATCTTCGCGCGGCCGCTGCACCCGTACACCCACGCGCTGCTGGCGTCCACGCCCGGGATCGGCCCGCGCACCCGCCAGCGCATCGTGCTGCAAGGCGAGCTGCCCTCGCCGCTGCATCCGCCGGCAGGGTGCGTGTTCTCCAGCCGCTGCCCCTATGCGCAGGAGATCTGCCACCGCGACCGGCCGCTGCCCCGCGCTGTCGACGAGCGACTGGTCGCCTGTCATTTCGCCGATGACTTCCTCGCCGGGGGTTTTCCCGAAGAGGCGACTGCCCATAATGCTTTCCTGCCCGGCTCAGCCGGCACCACCTTGAAGGAGTCTCCATGAAGCGAATCTCGTATCGCAAGCATTTCGCGGTCGCCGCCCTGGCCCTCGCGGCGGCGGCCGGCGCCGGCGCCAAGACGCTGGTGTTCTGCTCCGAAGGCAGCCCGGAAAACTTCTACCCGGGCGTCAACACCACCGGCACCTCGTTCGACGGCAACGAGCCGATCTACAACCGCATCGTCGAATTCGAGCGCGGCGGCACCAAGGTGGTACCTGGCCTGGCCGAGCGCTGGGACATCTCCGGCGACGGCCTGACCTACACCTTCTACCTGCGCAAGGGCGTGAAGTGGCACGGCCACCGCGCCTTCAAGGCCAGCCGCGACTTCAACGCCGACGACGTGCTGTTCGCCTTCGACCGCCAGTGGAAGGAAAGCGATCCCTATTACAAGGTGACCAGCAGCAACCACTCGTACTTCAACGACATGGGCATGCCCAAGCTGCTGAAGGCGGTGGACAAGGTCGACGACTACACCGTGCGCATCACGCTGAACAAGCCGGAAGCACCTTTCCTGGCCAACCTGGCGATGCCGTACGCCGCGATCCAGTCGAAGGAATACGCGATCGCCATGCTGAAGGCGGGCACGCCGGAGAAGCTGGACCAGGAGCCGATCGGCACCGGTCCGTTCTACCTGGTGCAGTACCAGAAGGACGCCGTGCTGCGCTTCAAGGCCTTCCCGCAGTACTGGGGCGGCAAGGCCAAGATCGACGACCTGGTGTACTCGATCACGCCGGACGCATCGGTGCGATGGGCCAAGCTGCAAAAGGGCGAATGCCACGTCATGCCGTACCCGAACCCGGCCGACCTGGAGGCGATCCGCAAGGACCCCAAGGTCACGGTGATGGAGCAGCC
>JAQGMY010000208.1 GCA_028292105.1 Ramlibacter sp. | reverse complement strand
GGCCAGGGCAGCGACTCCAGCATGACGATGGTCTGCGCCATGTGCTCGTTGATCTTGTAGCGGTCTTCCTCCGTCAGCGTGCCGCGGCTGATCGACAGGTTGTAGACCTCGCCCAGGTTGAACTCGCGCTCCGGCGGCTTCAGGTTGAAGCCCCAGCGATTGCCCGGCGCCGACAGGCGCAGCCCTTCACGCTCGCGGATGTGGTCGTCCCGGTCTGCCAGCAGCTTTTCCTCCACCGGCAGCGGCCGCTCGGGAATGGCATCGCGGCGGCGCCGCTCCGCGTACGAGATGCCGGTCCGGTTGGACAGCGTGCGGGTCCAGGTGCGCTCGGCGATCTGCCGCAGCCGGTCCACCTTGGCCGGCGCCATGAACTCGCCGCCCACGTTGCACTCGCCGATGAAGGCGAACTCCTGGTCCAGGGCGGCCCACTCGGCTTCGCAGTCGGCCCGCAGCTGCTCCTCGTTGCCGCCGGCCAGCACGCCCTTGAGCATCCTGATCTCGGCGTCGCGCTTGAGCACCTCGAAGCGCATGCGGACTTCGTGGATGCGGTCGTAGATCGCCTCCAGCTTGGTGGCCTTGTCGACGATGTGCTCGGGGGTGGTCACCTTGCCGCAGTCGTGCAGCCAGGCGGCGACGCGCAGCTCGTACCACTCGGCTTCGGTCAGGTTGAACTCGGCGAAGGGACCCTCGCGGGCGTCGCAGGCCGCCCGCACCAGCAGCTCGGTGAGCACCGGCACGCGCTGGCAATGGCCGCCGGTGTAGGGCGACTTGGTGTCGATGGCGGCGGCCATCATCGCGATGAACCCGTCCAGCAGTTGCTTGAGTTCCTCGGACAGGTTGCGGTTGTCGATGGACACCGCGGCCTGGGACGCCAGGGCGCTGACCATCGGCACGATCGACGCGTCGAAGGGGATGACGCGGCCGTCGAGGTCCATGGCGTTGATCAGCTGCAGCACGCCGATGACGAAGCCTTGCTGGTTCTTCAACGGCAGCGTCAGGAAGGACTGCGAGCGGTAGCCGAGGCGCTTGTCGAACTCCTTGGTGCCCGAGAAGTCCAGCTGTTCCCAGCTGGCGTAGGCGTCCGGGATGTTGACGATCTCGCCGCTGATGGCGCAGTACGACGCCACGTTGTGCATGTTGGGCTCGCCATCCTGGGTGAACAGCTCCACCGGCGGGAAGTGGATCTCGACGCCGGTGGTGCCGCCCATGGCGATGCCGAGGGTGTCGTTGCGCACCACGTGGAAGCCCAGTTCGCGCCCGCGGTTCTTCAGGTACAGCGTGCCGGCGTCGGCGCGGGTGAAGGCCTTCGCCTCCAGCAGGATCAGCTCGCGCAGCCGCGCCGGGTCCCTCTCCGCCGACAAGGCAATGCCGATGTCGATCAGCTTGCGGTAGGCATCGCTTTCGCTGTGTTCCATGGCCTCCCCTTTCAGGTTCCGAGCAGTTCGCCCACAGCCTTGAGGTGATCGACCCGGTCGCACACCGCCTTGACGGCCATCAGGATCGGCATTCCGAGCAACAAGCCCCACACGCCCCACAGCCAGCCGAAGGCCAGCACCCCGACGAAGACGGCCACCGCGTTCATGCGCGCCGCCTTGCTGGTGGCCCACGGCACGATCACGTAGCCCTTGACCGCATCGATCGCCATCGAAGAGCCGCCCACCAGCAAGGCCATCCGCGCGTCGCCGCCGAACTGCAGGAAGGCCACCAGCGCCGCGCCGGCGGTGACCGCGATCGGGCCGACGTAAGGCACCAGGTTCAGGATGCCCGCCGCCACGCCCCACACCGCCGCGTGGTTCAGCCCCATCAGCGCGAAGGCGACGCCGGTGGCCAGGCCGGTGCCCAGGCTCGCGAGCAGCTGGACCAGCAGGTAACGTTGCATCTGGGCGTTGATCTCGTCCAGCGCCTGCACCGTCAGCTTCTTCTGCGACAGCGTCGGCCCGGTGATCTTCACCAGCTTGCGCCGGAAGGTATCGCCAGAGATCAGCATGAAGTACGTGAGGCAGGTGATGATCAGCGCCTGGCCGGCGACGGTGGCCACGCCGACCGTGCCGGACCACAGGTGGTCGCGCAGGTCGAAGCGCGGCTTCTCGACGATCACGCGGGTTGGCGTGCCGCGGCCCGTCGGCGCAGCGGGTGTGTTCGACCCGGCCTCGTCCGCGGCCTTCTGCAGTTCGGCCGCCGCCTTCTGCACCGAATCGAGCGTGGTGTCGGAGGCCTGCGGATTGCGGTGCATGGTGTCGCGCAGCTTGCGGGCGGCGTTCGGCAGGGAGGAGATCAGTTCATTGGCGTCGTCGGCCAGCGCGTAGACCGCGCCCCCCATGCCGCCGAGGATCGCCAGGATCAGCACGCCCGCGCTCAGCGAACGCGGCACCTTCACTTTTTCCAGCCAGTCCACCAGCGGCGACAGGGCATAGCTGAAGACCAGGCCGAGCATCAGGGGAATGAAAAAGGCATTGGCCCAGCGCAGCACCGCCAGCACGGCGATGACGGTCAGCACCACCAGCGCCATGCTGCGCACGTCCACCGGCATGTGCAGCAGCACGTGCGGCGGCCCCGTGGGGTCGACCGGCGTACGCGGCAGGTCGTCGACTGAACTTTGGTCGGAACTCACGGCTTCCTTCAACTCCACCATCGAGTCCCCGTTTTCCTCATGCCCGACTAGCTCGCCAGGGCCTCCCGAACAGCGCTCAATTGCCGCCGCGATACCGACAGGGATTCTTCGATCCCGTTCAGGCGCACTGCCCACCCTTCGCCTTCTTCGGCGTCGAAGTGCTTTTCCAGCGCCCGCACCGCGCGCCGCGAAACCAGCGCATTGCGGTGCACACGCAGGAACTGGCCGCCATGCCGGTCCTCGAGCTCGCTGAGCGAACCGTCCAGAATATAACTTCTCGCGGCCGTTCGTACCGTGATGTACTTGAGTTCGGCCTTGAAATACAGCACTTCGGTGACCGGCACACGCTCGGTGCGGCCCCGGTCCTGGATCACCAGCACCTCCTGGTCGCCGTCCCCGCCCGCCGCGCGGCCCTGCCCGGCGCGCTCCACCCGCACCAGGGCCGCCTGCAGCCGCTCGAGCCGCACCGGCTTGGTCAGGTAATCCAGCGCCTCCAGCTCGAAAGCGGCCACCGCGTGTTCGGCATAGGCCGTGACGAACACCACCCCCGGAGGTTCCGGCAGGGTGCGCAGCACCTGCGCCAGCGCCAGGCCGTCGGCACCGGGCATGTGGATGTCCAGCAGCACCGCGTCAAAGCTCTGTCGGCGCAGGTGTTCCATGGCCTGGGCGGCGTTGGCCGCTTCGGCCGCCACTTCCGCCGCCGGCGCCTTGCAGTCCGCCAGCAGGGTGCGCAATCGCGAGCGCGCCAGCGGCTCGTCGTCGACCAGCAGCATCTTCAGCCCCATCGTTGTTCTCCGTCACGCTTCACAGAACACCTCCAGCGGCGCCGATGCCGTTGTCATGATTCGAAGCGGACCTGCCGGCGCATCACGCCGGCACTTCCATCCGCACCTGGTACAGCCCATCGATCAGCGCGGTCCGGAACTGCGCCTGCACGTCGTGCAGCAGTCGCAGCCGGTCGCGCACGTTGTCCTGGGCCACGCCATGGCCCGGCCGACCCTGGCCGGCCGGCACCGTGTTGGTCACCTTGATGACGACCACGCTGCCCCTGCGCTGCGTGGACACCTTCACGTCGGCCCCGGACGCACTGGGCTCGACTCCGTGTTTGACCGCATTCTCCACCAACGGCTGCAAAAACAGTGCGGGGACCCGCGCACCCCCGGCGCGGGGGTCGATCGACCACTCCACCCGCAGCCGGTCGCCAAAGCGCACTTCCTCGATCGCCAGGTAGCGGCGCGCCACCTGCACCTCCTCGGAAAGCGTCACCGATTCTCCCGTGGTGACGAGGGCGTGGCGGAACAACTCGCTCAAGTCTTCCAGCAAGGTTTCCGCCTTGGCGGGATCCTCGCGCACCAGCGCGATCGCGCTGTTCAGGCTGTTGAAAAGAAAGTGCGGCCGGATGCGTGCCTGCAACTCCGCCAGCCGCGCGGTGGCTTCGGCGGGCAGGCGGCCCTTGGCGCGCAGCACCAGGGCCGTCACCAGCACCGCCGACAGCACGGCCCCCGAGGCCGCCGAGGCCACCCAGGGCATGCGATCGGGGCTGACCAGCGCCAGCAGCGCGCAGCCGTACACACCGGAGATGGCACCGAACAGCACCGCCAGCGCCTGCTGCAGCCGGGACGGCAGCCGCGCCAGCAGGCGCTTGCAACTGCAGGCCACCACCAGCCAGCCGGCGGTGCCGGGCAGCGCCGCCGCACTGAAGAAGGCCATGCGCTCGATCCAGGTGGTGACCGAGAGCGCCCCGAACATCGCGCCGACGGCCACGACCCCTTCGACGAACAGCAAGGCCCGCAGCACCACGCCGATCTGGCAGGCGTCGAACACCAGGTCGGGTCTCTGCACCGGCCTGGCCTGCGCCTTCGCCCGCTCGGGGGACAGTTCCTGGAACGCGGATAATAGTTGCTCGTCGTTCATCGATTGCGGGTGCGCCGGGGCGCCCCCGGAAGGCCTCCTTGGGTGCTTCATTATTGGTGAATCGACGTTCCTGCCAACCCCAGCGCATCCAAGCACCCCCTATGAGCCAACTCGATCACAAGTCCCAGGCTTGGTCCGCCCTCTTCAGCGAGCCCATGAGCGACCTCGTGAAACGCTATACGGCGAGCGTCTTCTTCGACCAGCGCCTGTGGCAGGCGGACATCGAAGGATCCCTGGCGCACGCCGCCATGCTGCAGCGACAGGGTGTCATTTCCGCAACGGATCTGTCCTCCATCCAGCAGGGGATGGCACAAATCCGGGCGGAGATCGAATCCGGCGGCTTCGACTGGAAGCTGGACCTCGAGGACGTGCACCTCAATATCGAGGCACGCCTCACCCAGCTGGCCGGTGACGCCGGCAAGCGCCTGCACACCGGCCGCAGCCGCAACGACCAGGTCGCCACCGACGTGCGCCTGTGGCTGCGCGGCGAGATCGACCTGATCGCGCAACTGCTGCTGGCGCTGCAACGCGCACTGGTCACGCTGGCCGACCAGAACGTGGAAGTGGTGATGCCCGGCTTCACCCACCTGCAGGTGGCGCAGCCGGTGAGCTTCGGCCACCACATGCTCGCTTACGTGGAGATGTTCGCGCGCGACCACGAGCGCCTGCTGGACGTGCGCAAGCGGGTGAACTGGCTGCCGCTCGGGGCCGCGGCGCTGGCCGGCACCACCTACCCGCTGGACCGGGTGTCCGTGGCGCAGGCCCTGGGCATGGAGGGCGTCTGCCAGAACTCGCTGGATGCGGTGAGCGACCGCGACTTCGCCATCGAATTCACCGCCGCCGCCGCCCTGGTGATGGTGCACATCAGCCGCTTTTCCGAGGAACTGATTCTCTGGATGAGCCAGAACTTCAGCTTCATCAAGATCGCCGACCGCTTCACCACGGGCTCGTCGATCATGCCGCAGAAGAAGAACCCGGACGTGCCGGAACTGGCCCGCGGCAAGACCGGGCGCGTGGTCGGCCACCTGATGGCGCTGATCACGCTGATGAAGGGGCAGCCGCTGGACTACAACAAGGACAACCAGGAAGACAAGGAGCCGCTGTTCGATACCGTCGACACGCTCAAGGACACGCTGCGGATCTTCGTCGAGATGGCTGCCGGCATCACGGTGCAGCCGCAAGCGATGGAACAGGCCGCGCTCAAGGGCTATGCCACGGCCACCGACCTCGCCGACTACCTGGTCAAGAAGGGCCTGCCGTTTCGCGACGCGCACGAAACCGTGGCGCACGCGGTGAAGGCCGCCGTCTCGCACAACTGCGACCTGTCGGAGTTGCCGCTGGCGGTGCTGCAGCAGTTCAATCCCAGCATCGAGAAGGACGTGTTCGACGCGCTGTCGCTGCGTGGATCGCTGAATGCCCGCAACACGCTGGGTGGAACCGCGCCGGCCCAGGTGCGCGCGCAGATCGCCCGCCACCGGGCGCGGCTGGGCTGATCCGCCAGTGCCGCGTTGCGTCGGCACCATTGCGGCCGCGGCGAGCGCAACCTTAAGCTTGTCGTAAGCAGGAGGCGGAACGCTGGTGTCCCCGGCGCGCGGCGCCGCGACACACCAGCGGAGGTCTCCCATGTCGAAGGCGGTCGACGCCAACATCAACCAGCACAACGCCGGCTGGTCGTTCGACGGCATCAGCGAGGATTTCGATTCGCACATCCTGCGGTCCATCCCCTTGTACGAGAGCGGCCACACGCTGGTCTGCCACTACAGCGATTTCTTCCTCAAGGCCGACAGCGTGGCCTACGACCTCGGCTGCTCCACCGGCCAGATGCTCGCCAAGCTGGCGCAGCGTCACCCGCAGAAACAAAACCTGCGGCTGATCGGCATCGATACCGTCGAGGACATGGTGGGCAAGGCGCGGCGACTGTGCGCCCGGGATGCGCGGCTCGAATTCGTGCACGGCAACGCCCTGGACATCCAGTTCGCCCCGGCCGACATGGTGATCGCCAACTACACCATCCAGTTCCTGCCGCCCCGGGTACGGCAGGCCATGGTCGACCGGGTCTACCAGGCGCTCAACTGGGGCGGCGCCTTCTTCATGTTCGAGAAGGTGCGGGCGCCCGACGGCCGCTTCCAGGACTATGCGAACCAGGTGTATGTCGAGTTCAAGCTGGACAACGGCTTCAGCGAAGCCGAGATCGTCAACAAGACCAGGAGCATCAAGGGCGTGATGGAGCCGTTCTCCACCCAGGGCAATCTCGACCTGTTGAAGCGGGCCGGCTTCGTCGACGTCATGTCGATCCAGAAGTACGTGTGCTTCGAGGGTTTCCTCGCCATCAAGTGAACGCCGCCCGACCGCTCGCCGTCCGGCTCGGCGACTTCCTCTTTCGCTACCGCAATGCGCTTGGCCCCGCCGTGTTCGTGCTGGCGCTGGTCGCGGCCCGGCCATCGGATCCGTTCGGCCGCCCCGAGCTGGGCGACCTGTTCGCGGCCGCGGGCGTCGTGGTGGCCCTGCTCGGACAGGCGCTGCGCATCTTCACCATCGGGCTGGAGTACATCGAGCGTGGCGGCCGCGACCGCCAGGTCTATGCCAGCAGGCTGGTGCAGGGAGGCGTCTTCAACCATTGCCGCAACCCGCTGTATGTCGGCAACATCCTGATCTGCGCCGGCCTCGCACTGATGGTGCATTCGTGGGCCTTCGCCGTGGTCGTCGTCGGCTTCGTGGTGGCGGCCTACAGCTGCATCGTGGCCGCCGAGGAGGCCTTCCTGCGCACCAGGTTCGGTGCCGAATACGACCGGTACTGCCAGCGCGTCAATCGGTGGTGGCCGCGCTGGAGCGGCTGGCGCGAGTCGGTCCAGGGCATGCGCTTCCACTGGGGCCGCGTGCTGGTGAAGGAATACAACACGCTGCTGCTGCTGGTGCTGGCACTCGCTTGCGTGCAGGCGTGGAGCACTTACCGCCAGGGCGGAGCGGCCGCCCTGCCGCCGCCGCTGCACCTGGGCGCCGCGGCCGTCCTGTGGCTGGCGGTGTACCTGTTCGCGCGCTGGCTGAAGAAGTCCGGCACGGTGCGGGACTGAAGCCACCCGGCCGGCGAAAAAAACTTCAAAAGAGCCCCTGGCGGAGCCGCTACGATCCCACGGTTCAGCCGAGGAGACAGATTCTTGCCCGTGATCACCAACATCGAGGACCTGCGGGTCCTCGCCGAGCGGCGCGTGCCGCGCATGTTCTATGACTACGCGGACTCCGGTTCGTGGACCGAGAGCACCTACAAGGCCAACGAGGCCGACTTCGAACGCATCCTGCTGCGCCAGCGGGTGGCCGTGAACATGGAAGGCCGCAGCCTGCGCACCACCATGGTCGGCCAGGACGTGGCGATGCCGGTGGCGATCGCGCCGACCGGCCTGGCCGGCATGCAGCACGCGGACGGCGAGATCCTGGCGGCGCGCGCGGCCAAGAAGATGGGCATCCCGTTCACGCTCTCCACCATGAGCATCTGCTCGATCGAGGACGTGGCCGAGGCCACCGACCGGCACCCGTTCTGGTTCCAGCTGTACGTGATGCGCGACCGCGGCTTCATCGAGCGGCTGATCGATCGCGCCAAGGCGGCGAATTGCTCCGCGCTGGTGCTGACGCTGGACCTGCAGGTGATGGGCCAGCGCCACAAGGACCTGAAGAACGGGCTGTCGGCGCCGCCGAAGCTCACGCTGGGCAACATCGTGAACATGGCGACCAAGCCGCGCTGGTGCCTGGGCATGCTGGG
>JAQGMY010000194.1 GCA_028292105.1 Ramlibacter sp. | reverse complement strand
ACCCAGGTGCTGACGCTCTTTGCCAGCCACGACGACGGCCTGTCCATGTTGCGCGCGGTGGCGGCGGCGCAGTCCCATCTGCACCTGGACATCCGCTTTTGCGGCAGCGTCGACGCGATCGCCGCCTTGAACGAGGGCCGCTGCACGGTGGCCGGTTTCCACAGCTCGCAGCAGCCCGGTCTCGGCACCGAGACCCAGCGCAGCTACCAGCCGCTGCTGCAGCCGGGCCGGCACAAGTTGATCGGCTTCGCCGAGCGCAGCCAGGGCCTGATGGTGCCGGCGGGCAATCCGATGCGCCTGCATTCGCTGGCCGACGTGGCACGGCGGCGCGCCCGCTTCGTGCGCCGCCCCATCGGCAGCGGCACGCGGCTGCTGTTCGACGAATTGCTGGCGCGCGAAGGGCTGGCCGTCGGCGACATCGCGGGCGGCGGCCAGGAGGAACCTTCGCATGCGGCCGTGGCCCAGGCGATCGCCAGCGGCAGTGCCGATGCGGGCCTGGGCATAGCGCCGGCGGCGCGGGCGCGCGGGCTGGACTTCGTGCCCTTGCTGCGCGAGCAGTATTACCTGGTGTGCCTGAAGCAAGCGCTGGACCAGCCGCCGATCGCCAGCTTGCGGCGCGTGCTCGAGAGCGAGCGCTGGCAGGCGGAGCTGGCGGCCCTGCCCGGCTATGCACCGTGGAAGAGCGGGCAGGTCCTCAGCTTGAAGGCGCAGCTGCCTTGGTGGAAGTTGCCGCCGAAGCAGCGCAAGCACTCGTGAATGGGTAGGGTGTGCAGCTTGCTGCGCACCAGGTGCGGGTCGGTGCGCAGCAAAGCTGCACACCCTACCGGCAGGGCGGGGCGCAGGTCGAACCGGCGAGCTGGGGGCCATGCCCGTGGAAGAGCGGGCGGGTCCTCAGCTTGAAGGCGCAGTTGCTTGGTGGAAGTTGCCGCCGAAGCGGCGCAAGCACCCGTGAATGGGTAGGGTGTGCAGCTTGCTGCGCACCAGGCGGGGCGGTGCGCAGCAAAGCTGCACACGCTACGGGCAGAGCGGGCGCAGGTCGAACCGGCGAATTCGCAGGGCGGCGGAACGTCACACAGCGCAAGTCCGAAAGCCCACGAACGCGTCATCCCGTTGCGGCAGCGCCCACCAGCGCGCCTTCGGGTTCTTCATGCGCGTGCGCGAGGCGAAGGACGCGCCTCGCTGCACCCGCGCGCGGCCGAAGAACGGGCGGCCATCGAGTTCCGCCGTCTCGGCCCAGGCGTCCGCGCTGAAGCCGGTCCAGGGCCGTAGCGTGCCCGCGGTCCATTCGCGCACGTCACCCCAGCGGAACCCGCGGCGCGCGCCCTGCAGCGCCGCGATCTCCCATTCGGCCTCGGTCGGCAGGCGCCGCGCCGCCCAGCGCGCCCAGGCATCGGCTTCCCACCAGCTCACGTGCATCACCAGCTGGCCGCCCCCCATGCGCCGGGGCTGGCCGAACATGGTCTGCATCACGGCGCCGCTGGCCACCCCGATCTGCTCCACGTAACGCGGGCCGCGGCGGCCCTCGCTGTCCGCTTCGCGCTGCAGCCAGGCCCAGCCCTCCGGGTGCCACAGCTCCGGCCGGTCGTAGCCGCCGTCGTCGATGAACTCGACGTACTGGGACCAGCTCACCGGCTGGGCGTCGATCTCGAACTCGGGCACGTCCACGCTCTCATGCCCCCGCTCGACGTCGACGGCGAAGCCGCGGTCGGTCCAGCCCAGGCCCCAGCGCGTGGCCGGCAGCAGCAAGGCCGGTCGCGCCGCGATGCCCTCGGGCACGGAGATCTTCAGCGGCACGCCGGCGGCTTGCGCCAGCCGCACCAGTTCCTCGCCGCGCAGGTCCTCGTGGTAGAGCGCCATGCGGTAGAAGTAGAGCGGGTCGTCTTCGTCGGGCGTGCCGTCCAGCAGTTCGAGCGTCGTCTCCAGCGTGTCCAGCAAATAGGCTTTCAGGCTGGCGAGCTGCGGCAGGTCCTGCCGCCGGCGCTCTGCCGGCGGCGCCAGCCGCGGATCGAACCAGGCATCGGCCTGCGGCTCCACCGAAGCGATCCGCACGCCGTCCGCCGGTGACCGCGGGCCGAGCCCGCGTTGCGGATTGCGCGCGATCCAGTACTCCGCCAGCCAGGCGATGTGGCCGGCAAGCCAAAGCGGCGGCCTGGCATCGACCGGCTCCGCCAGCCGCAGGTAGGGCCCCAGGGCCTGTTCGAAAGCGGCCAGCAATTGCAAGGTATGGTTCCTTGCATCCATCAGGGACAGCGACAGGCGCTCGCGGCTCGCATGCCGCAAGTCATGTGCTCCATCGTCCGCTGCAGTGGCTGGTGTTGCGGCCAAGATGCTTCTCTTCTCCCACTATGATCCTGCACTGCCCGGGTAAACCCCCGGTTCGTCCGTCAGTGTGCATTCAGCGCACCGGCATAGTATTAACGGTTTAAGGGGGCCGCGTGTCCCCTCTCTTTTGTCCCCGGTTTCGCGACGGAGCTCCTGGTGTCCGCACTCCTCAAAATCGCACTCTTCATCGACGGGATCAGCCGGCGCCTGGGCTGGCTGGCCTCGATAGCCGTCCTGCTGGCGGCCCTGATCTCCGCCGGCAATGCCTTCGTGCGCTACCTGCTGGACATCAGCTCCAACGGCTGGCTGGAGATCCAGTGGTACCTGTTCGCCGGCATCGTCATGCTGGGCGCGCCCATGGTGCTCAAGCTCAACGAACACGTCCGCGTCGACCTGATCTACGGCAAGCTGCGCCGCAACGGCCCGGTCTACGTCGACCTGTTCGGCCTGATCTTCTTCCTGCTGCCGGTGATGGCGCTGCTGGCCTACCTGTCGTTCCCGCTGCTGGTGAAGATGTACAGCACCCACGAGATGTCCAACAACGCGGGCGGCCTGGTGCGCTGGCCCGCCATGATGCTGCTGCCCCTGGGCTTCGGCCTGATGGTGCTGCAGGGCCTGTCGGAGATCATCAAGCGGATAGCCTACCTGCAGGGCATCTACCAGATGGACACCCATTACGAGAAGCCGGTGCAGTGACCCAGCTCGGGGTTGCCGACATCGGCCGATAACAACAAGTCACCGGGACTCGCACCATGCAAATGGAAAACTTCGCGCCCTTCATGTTCGGGGCGCTCGTCTTCGTCATGCTGATCGGCTTTCCAGTCGCGTTCTCGCTGGCGGCCCTGGGGCTGGTGAGCGGCTTCTACGCGATCGAGATGGGCTGGTTCCCCGCCGGCTTCATGGCCAACCTGCCCCTGAACGTGTTCGGCATCCTGTCGAACGACCTGCTGCTGGCCATCCCCTTCTTCACCTTCATGGGCGCGATCCTGGAGAAGTGCGGGCTGGCCGAGGACATGCTGGACTCGATGGGCCAGCTGTTCGGGCCGGTGCGCGGCGGCCTCGGCTATTCGGTGATCATCGTCGGCTTCATCCTCGGCGCCATCACCGGCACCGTCGCCGGCCAGGTGATCGCCATGGCGCTGATCTCCATGCCGGTGATGATCCGCTACGGCTACAACATGCGCTACACGACCGGCGTGCTGGCGGCATCGGGCACCATCACGCAGCTGGTGCCGCCGTCGCTGGTGCTGATCGTGATGGCCGACCAGCTCGGACGCTCGGTCGGCGACATGTACAAGGGCGCCTGGGGCCCGTCGATCCTGCAGGTGCTGATCTTCGCGCTGTACACCTTCGCGCTCGGCATCGTGAAGCCGGACCACGTGCCGGGTGTGCCGAAGACGGCGCGCACGCTCAACGGCTGGGCGCTGTGGGCCAAGTGCCTGCGCGGCATCATCCCCTCGGCGATCCTGATCTTCGCCGTGCTCGGTTCGATGGGCGGCCTGCCCTTCATGAGCACCGCCATCGCCACGCCGACCGAAGCCGGCGCGATGGGCTGCGTGGGCGCGCTGGTGCTGGCGGCCATGCACCGCCGCCTCACGCGCGAGCTGGTCTGGCAGGCCATGGACGGCACCATGCGGCTGACGGCCATGGTGGTCTTCATCCTGATCGGCTCGCGCGTGTTCTCGATGGTCTTCCAGGGCGTCGACGGGGCCAAGTGGGTGGAGCACCTGCTGTCCAACCTGCCGGGCGGCCAGGTCGGCTTCCTGATCGTCGTCAACATCTTCATCTTCTTCCTGGCGTTCTTCCTCGACTTCTTCGAGATCGCCTTCATCATCCTGCCGATGCTGGGCCCGGTGGCCGACAAGATGGGCATCGACCTGGTCTGGTTCGGCGTGCTGCTGTGCGTGAACATGCAGACCTCGTTCATGCACCCGCCCTTCGGCTTCGCGCTGTTCTACCTGCGGGGCATCGCCGACACCCTGTACAAGGAAAAGCGGATCGACGCCCCGGTGAAGTCGAACGACATCTACCTCGGCGCGATCCCCTGGGTGCTGATGCAGGTGCTGCTGGTGGCGATCGTGATCTTCGTGCCGCAGACGGTGACCATGTTCCTCGACAAGGAAGTGAAGGTCGACCTCGACAAGGTCCAGATCGAGTTGCCGGCCGATGCCGGCTCCACCAGCGAGCCGCCCCGCGTGAACGATCCGTCGATGACGCCGGAAAAGCAGGCGGACGACGACCAGAAGAAGATCGACGACCTGTTCAAGAAATAGTGGACCCGTCCCTCACGGCAGCCTTGGGCCCGCCTCCCTTCCGTTTCACGCCCAGCGGCGGCGCGCTGCACGGCGCCGCCTACTCCCTGCCGTTTCGCGTGATCGCCACCGTGATCGTTGGCGGCGCTGCCCTGTGGCTGGTGACGCTGTGGCTGTCCGGCAAGGTGACCGCGACCGGATCACTGGGCAGCTGGTTCATCGCGGGGCTGGCGATGATGCTCTGCACCTGGTGGTGCATCGTGCGCAGCGTCACCACCATCGACGGCCAGGAACTGCGCCAGACCTGGGTCTGGACCAAGAAGATGGATTTGCGCGAGCTGGCCTACGCGCGCCTCATCCGCGTGCGCGGCCTGGAGTGGCTGATCGCGCCGCGCCTGTACGTGCGCACGCTGCTGGGCAAGTTCCAGGTGTTCTATGCGGCGGAGCCGCAGATGGTGGCGGAGTTCGAGCGGCTGGTGCGGGAGCTGACGGAATTTCGGGCCGTGCGGTAAGTGGCGGCTGGGGGAAACTCCAACATCCGGGCGCAGAAGTCGCTCCGGTAGTCCGGCTTCAAATGGCACATCGCTCCAGCACGTGCCGGGTCAGCGCCAGCGCCAGTTCGTGCTCGCCGACGAACACCGTGGCGGTCACTTCGGTTTCCAGCCGTTCGGCTTCGTCTGCGTTGTGCGAGCGCACGGCGATTTCGATGTTGGGGTTCAGCAGGCGGGCGTTGGCCGCCATCTGCCGCACGCCCAGCGTGTCGGGCGTGGCGATGACCAGCATCCGCGCGCGGGCCACGTGGGCCTGCACCAGCACTTCGGGCCGGGCGGCGTCGCCGAACACCGCGGGGGTGCCGTTCGCCCGCAGCTCCTCGACGATGCCGCGGTTCTGGTCGGCCACCACGAAGGGGATGCGGTGCGCCGCCAGCGCCTGGGCGAGCTTGCGGCCGACACGGCCGTAGCCTACCAGCACCACCTGCGATGACAGGTACTTCGGGTCGGTGGTCATCGGCAGTTCGGCCAGCGGATCGTCGCGCGCCGCCAGCTTGCGTGCCAGCTCCGAGCGCGCCAGCAACCAGCGCTGCAGCGGCTGCATCGACCGGAACACCAGCGGGTTGAGCGCGATCGACAGCAGCGCGCCGGCGACGACCAGGCTCTGCGCGTCCTGCGGCATCACGCCGAGCGAACGTCCCAGCGCCACCAGGATGAACGAGAACTCACCGATCTGCGCCAGGCTTGCCGAGACCGTCAAGGCGGTGTGCAGCGGATAGCGCAGCAGCAGCACCAGCAGGAGCGCGGCCAGCGATTTTCCCAGCACGATCACGCCCAGCACCGCCAGCACCCGCAGCGGCTGCTCGACCAGGATGCGCGGATCGAAAAGCATCCCGACCGACACGAAGAACAGGACCGCGAAGGCATCGCGCAGCGGCAGCGTCTCCTCGGCGGCGCGGTGGCTGAAATGCGACTCCCGCAGCACCATGCCGGCGAAGAAGGCGCCCAGCGCGAAGGACACGCCGAACAGCATGGTCGCGCCGTACGCGATGCTCACCGCGGCCGCCACCACGCACAGCGTGAACAGCTCGCGCGAGCCGACCTTCTGCACCTGCCACAGCACCCAGGGGAACAGGCGCCGGCCCACCACCAGCATCAAGGCGACGAAGGCGCCGACCTGCAGCAGCGTCACGCCGACGCTGCGCCACAGCCCGCTCGTGTCGACCGCTCCCGTGGTCGTCAACGCCGCCGCCAGCGGCGGCAGCAGCACCAGCACCAGCACCATCGCGAGGTCTTCCACCACCAGCCAGCCCACGGCGACCCGGCCGCTGAAGGTTTCCAGCAGGTGCAGGCTTTCCAGCGCGCGCAGCAGCACCACCGTGCTCGCCACCGACAGCGAGATCCCGAAGACCAGCGCGGCGACCAGGCTCCAGCCCCAGAGCAGGGCGAGGCCTACGCCCAGCGCGGACGCGGTCAGCATCTGCACGATCGCACCCGGAACGGCGATCCGGCGCACCGCGAGCAAGTCCCCCAGCGAGAAATGCAGGCCGACGCCGAACATCAGCAACATCACCCCGATCTCGGCCAGTTCGGAGGCCAGTTTGGTGTCGGCGACGAAGCCGGGAGTGAACGGCCCGATCAGGATCCCGGCGACAAGGTAGCCGACCAGCGCCGGCAGGCGCAGGCGGGCGGCGATGAAGCCGAAGATGAGTGCCAGGCCGAGCCCGGCGGCGATGGTGCTGATGAGCGGGATCGAATGTTCCATGACAGGGCAATCTACTATGCGGGGCGGGGGGATGGTGCGCAAGCAAGCTTGCACACCCTACCGGCCGGACCCGGTAGGGTGTGCAGCACCGCTGCGCACCATCCCGCCCATGAAAAAAGCCGCCCGAAGGCGGCCTTCATGAAGCTCGGGAAGATCAGATCTTCGCGCCCATCATGTACGTGTCGTAGCGGTACTCGGAGAAGCGGCTCCACAGGAGCTGGTCGCGCTGGAAGGCTCGCATGTCCTGGTGGATCTTCTTGAAGTCGGCGGACTTGGCTTCGTGCTCGCCGAAGACTTCCATCGAAGCCTTGAAACCGGCGTCCATCACGTCCTTGGTGAAGGGCTTGAGCTGCGTCTTGTTGGCCACCAGGCGCTTGAGCGCGCCGGGGTTCACGGCGTCGTACTTGGCCGTCATGTCGCGGGCCGCGACTTGCGTGGCCGCTTCCAGGATCGCCTTGTTCTCGGCCGACAGCGCGTTGTAGGCAGCGGTGTTGACGAAGAACTCCAGCTCGGCGCCGCCTTCCCACCAGCCGGGGAAGTAGTAGAACGGGGCGACCTTGTTGAAGCCCAGCTTCTCGTCGTCGTACGGGCCGACGAA
>JAQGMY010000170.1 GCA_028292105.1 Ramlibacter sp. | reverse complement strand
GGCCGTCGAAGGGCCGCTCTATGCCCAGGCCTTCGAAGCCGGTGACCCGGAGAACACGGCGGTCTGGTTCGGCGAAGGAGCAGGGCTGATCGATTCGATCCGCCCGGCCGGGGAGATCGTGGAGAACATCGTGGCGCAAGCCGCCGAGCGACTGCTGAAACAGGGCGGTGCGACGCCCGGCTGAACCGTCGCCGGCGATGGGATACTGCGCTCCTCACAGACCGCTACCCGCATGCCCACCGACTTCGCCAGTGTCTTCCTGCTGTTCCTCGCTTCGGCCGTCACTTTCACGGTGGCGCGCCTGCTGTCGCGCCGCTTCCGGGCCAGGCGCAAGCAGAAGGAAGAAACACAACGCCGGGCCGGCGAGAGCCGCCAGGTGCGCCGCGCGCGGGCCCGCCGCGGCAAATGAAATGGCCGCCCTCGGGCGGCCATTTGCTACTGCTCCCTGACGTCCTGCCCTTACCTGTGGGCAGCCACCGGCTTGCCGTGGGCCTTGCTGCGTTCGCGTCGGTCGCTGCCACCATGCGCCTGGGGACTGCGTGTTCCGCCGGCCCGCAACTCCAGGCCATAGGAACTCGCCGTCACCGCCAGGATCGCCGGTACTCGCTGGAGCATCGACGTCGTTCTGGTCTCGTTCATCATTTTTCTTGTTTCCCTTGCTACCAGCTCTTGTTGTGTGACTGAGTGCGGCAAGTATGGTCACGCGGGAGGCTCGCGCCTGACAGAGCGGTGCACGACGTCAGGTCAGCCTTTTCCCACACGCAGCCCGGCAGTGAAGCGCTAGCGCTTGCTCGAGGAATCGTCGTCGACCGAGGCGCTCCAGCGATCGCCCCAGCCCTGGCGCGACTGTTCCTCCAGCTCACGGCGGCCCCGCTTGGTCGGGCGGCCGTGTTCGATGGACAGCGAGGGTTCCGGCGCCTCGCGGCGCTGCTGCGCGCTGCGTTCACGCTCGCGCACGCTGTCGGCGGTTTCTTCGTAGAGCTGCTGGGCGACCGGTGCCGGGCCGCGCATGGCCGAGATGCCCCTGACCACGACCGTGCGGGTGAGGCCCTCGCGCCGCAGCGCCACCGTGTCCCCCACCTTCACCTCGCGCGCGGGCTTCACGTCCTGCCCGTTCACGGCGACCCGGCCCTTGTCGATTTCGTCGCTGGCCAGGCTGCGCGTCTTGTAGAAGCGTGCCGCCCAGAGCCATTTGTCGATGCGCAGTTTTTCCATTTTCAGGAACCATTCTCCGCCAGCGGCAGCCGAACGGTGGCGTCCAGCCCGGCCTTGGAACGATTGTTTTCACGGTTTTCAAGCTCGATGCTGCCGCCGAGCGCACGCACGATCTCGTTGCAGATCGCCAGGCCCAGGCCGGAGCCGCTTCGCACGTCGCCGGCCGAGAAGGGCTGGAACAGCCGAGGCTGCAGGGCCGCCGGGATGCCGGGCCCGCTATCGCTCACGGTCAACGCGGCGGTGCGTTCGTCGGCCAGCACCCGGACCGACAGCGTGCCGGCCGTCGGCGTGTGCTTGATGGCGTTGTGCAGCAGGTTGCGGGCGAGTTCGCGCAGCATCCATTCATGCGCCAGCACCGGGGCCGGCCGGGTCTCGATGTCGAACTCGATGTCCTTGTCGGCGATCAGCGGCGCCAGCTCCAGCGCCATCGCGCGGACCGCGTCCGACAGGTCGGTCACCTGCGCATCGGTTTGCTGGCGCAACTGCTCCACCTTGGCCAGCGAGAGCATCTGGTTGGCCAGCACGGTCGCGCGCTCCACCGTGTCGTTGATCTCGCGCAGCGCCTGGCGCGGCTCGACGTCGCCGCGCAGCGCCGACTGCACCTGCGCCTTCAGCACGGCCAGCGGCGTGCGCAGCTGGTGCGAGGTGTCCCGCACGAAGCGCTTCTGGTGCTCCAGGATGTGCGCCAGGCGCGACATCACCTCGTTGGTGGCGTCCACCAGCGGCAGCAATTCCCGCGGTGCGCCGGCCGCGTCCAGCGGGGTGAGGTCGCCGCCGGGACGCGCCTGCATCTCGGCGCTCAGGCGCCGCACCGGGCGAGTGGCGCGCTGCACCACCAGCAGCACCACCAGCGCGATCAGCGCGACCAGGGCGGCCTGCTGCCAGAGGAAGTCGATCAGGATGCGGCGCGTCAGGCGCTGCCGCAGCTCCAGTGTTTCCGCCACCTGGATCACCGCCATGCCGCGCCCGTCGGGGCTGGCGACCGGCTGCAGCAACACCGCCACCCGCACCGGATGGTCGCGGTACTCCGTGTCGTAGAAGTCCACCAGCGCGGCGTACGGCGGCTGGGTGGCGATCTTCCCGCGCCAGCGCGGCAGGTCCGAGAAGCCGGACACCACCTCGCCATGCAGGTTCGACACCTTGTAGAACATCTGGCTCTGGGTGTCGGCCTCGAAGGCTTCGAGCGCGGAGTAGGGCACCGTCGCGCGCAGCACGGCCTGTTCGTCGTAGCCGTGCACGTCCAGCTGCTCGCCGATCGATTTGGCCGACGCCAGCAGCGTGCGGTCGTACGCCGTGTTCACGGCTTCGAGCGTCTTGCGGTACAGCGTGACCGCGTTGAGCAGGATGAACAGGCCCACCGGCAGCAGGATGCCCGCGAGCAGGTAGCGCCGCAGCGAGAACGCACGCAGGTTCATTCGGCCTTGAGCAGGTAGCCAAGACCGCGCAGCGTCACCAGCTTCACCCCGGTCGCGGCCAGCTTCTTGCGCAGGCGATAGACCACCACCTCGATGGCCTCGTACTGCACGTCGGCTTCGCCGGGAAACACCAGTTCGAACAGCCGTTCCTTCGTCACGGCGTGGCCCGGCCGCGCCAGCAGCGCGTGCAGCAGCGCCGCCTCGCGCGGCGCCAGCTCCAGGATCTCGTCGCGCCAGTGGACGGCGCCGCTCTCGCGGTCCCAGTAGAGGGCGCCGATCGCCGGCTCGCCGCCGGCCCGGCCGGCCGGCGCACGGCGGCGGTGCAGGGCCCGCAGCCGCGCCTCGAGTTCGTCGAGGTCGAAGGGCTTGGGCAGGTAGTCGTCGGCACCCGTGTTCAGGCCGATGATGCGGTCGCCCACCGTGCCGCGCGCCGTGAGGATCAGCACTGGAGTGTCCAGCCCGCTGCGCCGCGCTTGTTCCAGCACCAGCAGCCCGTCCAGGCCCGGCAGCGTGAGGTCCAGCATCACGACGTCGGGGGGCGCGGCCTTCCAGCGCTCCAGGGCCAGCCGGCCGTCGCCGCAGAGCTCCACTTCCATACCGCGGTTCTGCAGCGTGCGCTTGAGCGCGGTCTGCATCCCCGGGTCGTCCTCCACCAGCAGCAACTTCATGTCCATGACCATACTTCGACGTCGACATTAGCACTTACCCTAATGCTTCGGACAGCCGATTGACAGCGCCAGACCCCAACATCAGCATGTTCCAAACCAGGAGACAAGAACCCATGCGTCGTGACGAATTCCTGAAAGCGCTGACCGCGCTGGCTGCCACCGGGGCGCTGCCCCTGTCTGCGCATGCTGCTGTCGCCGTGAAGATGATGATCCCCGCCAACCCGGGCGGCGGCTGGGACACCACGGGCCGTGCGCTCGGCAAGGCCCTGACCGATGCGAAGGTGGCCGACAGCGTCACCTACGACAACAAGGGCGGCGCCGCCGGCGCGCTGGGCCTGGCCCAGTTCGTCAACGGCAGCAAGGGCGATCCGAACGCGCTGATGGTGATGGGCGCCGTCATGCTGGGCGGCATCATCACGGGCAAGCCGCCGGTGAGCCTGGCGCAGGCCACGCCGATCGCCCGCATCACCAGCGAATACAACGTCTACGTGCTGCCGGCCAATTCGCCCTTCAAGACGATGGCCGACGTGGTCGCGCAGCTGAAGAAGGACCCGGGCAGCGTCAAGTGGGGCGGCGGTTCGCGCGGTTCCACCGAGCACATCGCCGCGGCGATGATCGCGCGCGAAGTGGGCGTGGACGCGTCCAAGATCAACTACGTTGCCTTCCGTGGCGGCGGCGAGGCCACCGCGGCCATCCTGGGCGGCAACGTCACGGTCGGCGGCAGCGGCTACAGCGAGTTCGCCGAGTACATCAAGAGCGGCAAGATGCGCGCGATCGCCGTGACCTCGGGCCAGCGCCTGAAGGGCGTCAACGTGCCCACGCTCAAGGAGCAGGGCATCAACGTCGAACTGGGCAACTGGCGCGGCGTGTACGGCGCCCCCGGCATCACCGCGGCCCAGCGTGCCGCGCTGACCGACATGGTCGTCAAGGCACTCAAGACCAAGTCGTGGGAAGAGTCGATGGAGAAGAACGACTGGACCCCGGCGCTGCTCACCGGCCCGGCGTTCGACAAGTTCGTCGACGACGAATTCGCCATGCTGCGCGCCACCATGGTCAAGGCCGGGATGGTCTGACCCACTGCATCGGCAGTGACCGCCCGGCTCGCCGGGCGTTTGTTTTTCCAGCGGGCTGCGGAGGGCAGAAATGACACAACAAACTTCCCAGCGCACGGTGCAGACCCTCGTGGGCGGCCTGGTGCTGCTCACGGGCCTCGGTCTGGCTTTCGGCGCTCTCAGGATTCCGGGTGAAGCGGGCTACGGCGGTGTCGGGCCCAACTTCCTGCCTTGGTCGGTGTCCCTGGTCCTGACCATCTGCGGCGTGATGATCGTGCGCGAAGCGCGGACCACCGGCTTCAGCGAGTTGGCGCCGCCTTCGGGTGGCGAGCGCGCCTGGTGGCCCGGGCTGGTGTGGGTTTCGGCGGGTCTGCTGGCCAACGCGGCACTGCTCACCACCATCGGCTTCATCCTGAGCTGCACGCTGTGCTACCTGCTGGCGGTTCAGGGCTTGCGGCGGGCCCAGGACCAGCGTCCCGGTGTGCGCGACCTCGTCGTGGACGTGGTCGCTGGCCTCGCGATCTCGGCGCCGGTGTTCTGGATGTTCACCAAGTTCCTCGCCATCAACCTCCCCGGCCTCACCGGCACCGGCTGGATCTGAAATGGACATCTTCAACGCACTCCTGCAGGGCTTCGGCACCGCCATCAGCCCGATCAACCTGCTGTGGGCCTTCGTCGGCTGCGTGCTCGGCACCGCCGTCGGCGTGCTGCCCGGCATCGGTCCCGCAGTGGCCGTGGCCATGCTGCTGCCCATCACTTCCAAGGTGGACATCACCGCCTCGATGATCTTCTTCGCCGGCATCTACTACGGTGCGATGTACGGCGGCTCCACCACGTCCATCCTGCTGAACACCCCTGGCGAAACCGCCAGCATGGTGACGGCGATGGAGGGCAACAAGATGGCCAAGAGCGGGCGGGCCGGCCAGGC
>JAQGMY010000159.1 GCA_028292105.1 Ramlibacter sp. | reverse complement strand
GCGCCAAGGAAAACATCAAGATCCTCACCAGCTGCCCGAGCTGCCTGCAAGGCCTGAGCCGCTACAACCACGACCTCCAGAACGGCCTGCTGGAGGCCGACTACATCGTGGTGGAGATGGCCAACCGGATCCTGGGTCCTGACTGGATGAAGGACTACGTGCGCGCCGCCAACGACGGCGGCATCGAGCGCGTCCTGGTCTGAAGGGAAGCCCCCGGTTCGCCGGCACCGGGTGGCCAATCCGGTAAACGGGGGGCGTCGTGAAATCCGCCACGTTGCAGCGCGCGCCCGGCCCGCTCGGTGGCCTCTTGACTCTGCCGCAAGCGTGTATAACCGCGAACGTCGATTCCGGTTGCAAGGCCGGTTACCGGAGGTTCGCCATGCTTGCCGCAAAACATCCAATCCAATGGCTTGCGTCCGTCGCCGCCGTTTTCCTGATGCTGGCGCCGACGGCGCAGGCGCAATCCGCCGGCGAGGTCGAGTTCTCCCGGGGCGTCGGCTTTGCGCAGGCGCCGGGTGAGTCGCCCCGCACGCTGGGCAAGGGCCTGCCGCTGCGCGAAGGCGACCGCCTGACCACCTCCGAGGGCGCCTCGGCGATCATCAGGCTGCAGGACGGCACCCGCATGACCGTGCGGCCCAATTCCGAGCTGGTGCTGCAGCAGTACCAGTTCCGCGAAAACGCCCCGGACAACGGCTTCCTGATGCAGCTGGTGCGCGGCGGCTTGCGCGCCGTCACCGGCGTGATCTCCAAGAACGCCCCGAACGCCGCCCGCATCCAGACCAGCACGGCCACCATCGGGATTCGCGGCACCGACTTCGACGCCCGGATCTGCGCGAACGATTGCGCCCCGGAATCGGCGGCGATCCAGCAATCCGCCCGCCCGAACGCGGTGCAGGCCAGCGCCAAGGTCACCAACGCGCGCGGCGAGATCTTTGCCGTCAATCCCGCCGGCGAGCGCCGCCGGGTGGTGGATGGCGGCAGCGTGTACCCCGGCGACGTGGTGGAAACGTCCCGCGGCGGCCAGGCCATCCTGGTCTTTCGCGACGACAGCCGCATCACCCTGGGATCGCAATCGCGCTTCCGGCTGGACAACTTCGTCTACGACGACAAGAACGCCGGCGAAGGCCGCTTCCTGGCGTCCATCCTGCGCGGCTCCGTCCGGGCCCTGACGGGTCTCATCGCCAAGTCGAACAACCGCAACGTCGGCTTCAGCACCGCCACCGCCACCATCGGTGTCCGCGGCACCGGCTTCGACGTGCAGTGCACGGGTCCTTGCGCCGGCGAACCTGGAGACCCGGCCAGCGGGCTGACGCTCTGGACGTGGCTGGGCGCCATTGAAGTGGGGCAGGGCGGGCAGACCGCGCTGCAGGTGCTGCAGGCCGGCCAGGGCCTGTTCATCCCCGCCTCCGGCCAGCTCCAGCAGATCGACAACGAACCCTCGATCGACGGCCAGCGTCCCGACAACGCGACCATCCCGGAGCGGCTGTTCGCCAGCGAAAACGTCGCCGAATCCTCCGAAGGCCTGTTCGTCTTCGTGCGCGACGGCCACATCGAGATCGCCTCCGCCCGCGAGATCCTGCACCTCGGTCGCGGTGAAGCGGGATTCGCCCGCAGTGGCACCGACTGTCGTGCGTCGGGCGCAAGCGCCGACGGTAGCTCCGGCAGTGCGCCGGGCGGCTCGCGGCCCTGCACCGAGCGTCCTGCGTTCATCCCGAAGTTCCTGGATTTCGACAGGATCCCCTTGCCGACGTCGCGCAATCCGCTGCTGTCGATCGCGCTCGGCGAGTCGGGCATCCGCAACAGCAACGTCTGCAAGTAGCCATCGAGGTCGTACGGCCGAGCGGGTGACAATTTGTACGCTCGCGGCCAGAATGGCCCGTCCATAAGAACGAGAGCGGCAAGAACAATGAAACGAGGCCCGTCTTGGCCGCGCCGTCCGCGGCACACCGTGTTTGCATTGCTGGCGCTGGCCGCTGGCGTGCACGCCCAGACGACACCGGCGCCCGCGCCTGCCGCGCCGGCACGGCCGGCACCGCCCATGGCAACCGCGGCCCCAGCGGCGGTGTTCGCCATCCGCGGCTTTCGCATCGACGGTGAAAACCCGATCGGCGACGCCGCCGCCCAGCGTGTGCTGGCGCCCTATGCGCGGCCCAACGCCACACTGGAAACCTTGCAGCAGGCCACAGCCGCCCTGGAAAAGGCACTTCGCGACGCCGGCTATGGCCTGCATCGCGTGGCGCTGCCGCCGCAGGAAGTGGGCGACGTCGTCAAGCTGTCGATCGTGAAGTTCACGGTGGGCAAGGTCGGCTTCGAAGGCCGCCGGATCCATGACGAGGAAAACATCCGCCGTTCGCTGCCGGCATTGCGCGAAGGGGAGAGCCCCAACTTCAAGAGGCTGGCGATCCAGACCGCGATCGCCAACGAGAACCCGAACAAGCAGGTGCAGGTGGGGCTGCGCGAATCCGGGGAGCCGGACCGCATCGACGCCACCGTCACGGTGAAGGAGCAGCGCCCCTGGACGCTGGGTGCATCCCTGTCCAACGCCGGCAGTTCCAGCACTGGCCGGGACCGGCTGACGGTCACGGCCGGCCACACGAACCTGTTCAACCGCGACCACCAGTTCGTCGGTGCCTACACCACGTCGATCGACCGGCCCAGGGACGTCAGGCAGCTTGGCCTGGCCTACCGGGTGCCGCTGTACGCGCAAGGCGGCGTGCTCGGCGCCAGCTACACGCGCTCGGACGTGGTCGGCAACTTCGGCAGCTTCAACAGCACCGGCGCCGGCCATACCTTCGGCGTCAACTACACGCTGTACCTGGCGCCGCACGGCGGGCGCCGCAGCTACGTGACGCTCGGGCTGGACGACAGGGTGTTCAGCGCCTCGCGGATCAACGACATCCTGGTGCCGGGAGCGCTCGACCGCCGCAGCCGCCCCGTCACGCTGGGGCACACGTCCCGCACGGAGACGGACACCGCGGTCTGGGGCTACAGCGCCGAACTGGCGTGGAACACCGGCGCGGGCGACCACAACGACCTGGTGTCCTACCAGAGCGAAGACCCGCGGATCGACACCGTCCATTTCAAGGCGCTGCATGGCGCTGCGAGCTACACGGCGCCGTTCGCGCAGACCTGGCTCTGGTCGGTGCGTGGCCAGGCGCAGTACAGCCCGGACGTCCTGATCTCCGGCGAGCAGTTCGGCCTCGGCGGGCTGTCTTCGGTGCGCGGCACGGCCATCGAGCGGCCGCTGTCCGGCGACAGCGGCATCGCGGCGAGCTTCGAGGTCACCACGCCCGAACTGGTCTCCGGCTTGCGCGCCCTCGGCTTCCTTGACGCCGGCTACATCAGCAACAACGACCCCAACGGCGGCAACAAGCCGTCATCGGACCGGCTCGCCAGTGTCGGTGTCGGCTTGCGCTACGCCAAGAGCATCTGGGCGGTGTCCATGGACTACGGCCACATCATCCAGGGCAGCCGGGTCCCGCTGGTGGTGAACCCGTCCTCGCCCCAACGGGGTGACAACCGGTTCTACGTCACCCTTTCCGTGCGCTTGTGAGCCATGGGCGCGTAAACTGGCCGCATGGCTGGCTTGCGCTCCGATACCCCCTCTCCTGAATCGATCACGCTGCACGGGCAGTCGCGCGTGCTGGAAGTCGGCTTCGCCGACGGTTCCGTGTTCCGCCTTCCGTTCGAGCTGATGCGCGTCTTTTCGCCATCGGCCGAGGTCCAGGGTCACGGCCCGGGGCAGGAAGTGCTGCAGACCGGCAAGCGCGAGGTCGACATCGTGGAGCTCGAGCAGGTCGGCAACTACGCCGTCAAGCCGACGTTCTCGGACGGCCACGACAGCGGCATCTACTCCTGGGACTACCTTTACTTCCTGGGTTCGCAGCAGGACGAGCTCTGGCGCGACTACGAACGCCGGCTGCAGGCCGCCGGCGCCGACCGCGACGCGCCCATGGCCGCTGCGGGCCACGGCCACGGCCACGGCGACCACGCCTGCGGCAACCACTGAGCACCGCGATGAGCAACACCCACTTCGGCTTCGAATCCGTCGACGAGCGCGACAAGGCCCGCCGCGTGCGCGGGGTCTTCGACTCCGTGGCGAGCAGCTACGACCGCATGAACGACCTCATGTCGCTGGGCCTGCACCGCGGCTGGAAGGCGTACACGGTGCTGGTGGCGGACGTCCGCCCCGGGCAGCGCGTGCTGGACCTGGCCGGCGGCACCGGCGACCTGGCCCAGGCCTTCGCCCGCAAAGTCGGCAGCACCGGCATGGTGGTGCACACGGACATCAATCCGGCGATGCTGCGCGTGGGACGTGACCGGCTGCTCGATGCAGGCGTCGTCCTGCCCACGCTGGTGTGCGACGCGGAGAAACTGCCTTTCGCCGCGGAAAGTTTCGATCGCGTCAGCATCGGCTTCGGCTTGCGCAACATGACGCACAAGGACGTCGCCCTCGCCGAGACGCATCGTGTGCTCAAGCCTGGCGGCAAGCTGCTGGTATTGGAGTTTTCCAAGGTGGCGCGACCGCTCGAGAAGGCGTATGACTGGTACTCCTTCAACGTGCTGCCGCGGCTGGGCCGGCTGGTGGCGCGGGACGAGGCGAGCTATCGCTACCTGGCCGAATCGATCCGCATGCACCCGGGCCAGGAAGAACTGAAGACCATGATGAAGGAAAGCGGTTACGGCCACGTCGACTATCACAACCTGACCGCGGGCGTAGCCGCGCTGCATGTTGCAATCAAGTGTTGAGGCCGCATCTGCGCGGCAAGGAGTGACACCATGAAATTCTGGACCGTAGTTCTGACCCTCGTCCTCGCATTTGGCACCATGGACGCGGACGCGGCGCGTCGCTTCGGCGGCGGCGGCTCGATCGGCCGCCAGTCCGGCAACGTCACCCAGCGCAACAGCGTGCCGCCGGCGTCGCCCACCGCGCCTTCCAACGTGCAGCGCCCGACCACGCCCCAGCCCGCCCCCGCTGCGGTCCCGCAGGCGCCGCGGCGTCCGTGGGCCGGCATGCTCGGTGGCCTGGCTGCCGGCCTGGGCCTGGCCTGGCTGGCCCACAGCCTCGGCTTCGGCGCCGGCTTCGGCAACATCTTGCTGGTCGTCCTGCTGGTGGTGCTGGCGATGGTCGCCTTCGCCGCGTTCCGCCGCCGGCAAACCGCTCAGCCGGCGTTCAGCTATGCCGGCGCCAGCGCCGACAGCCCGGTTTCGCCACCGGTCTACAACCCGGCCAAGGTGGGCAACGACGCCTCCGCCCGTCCCTGGGAACAACAACCCGCCACCAGTTTCGAGGCGCCGCGCGACGCCGGCGGTGGCATCCGCATCGGATCCGGCCTGCAGGCAGCCGCCGCTGACGGCGCGCTGGAGGGCTCGCAGAACTGGGGCGTGCCTCCCGGCTTCGACGCCGATGGCTTCCTCGCGGCGGCCAAGCGCAACTTCGTGACCTTGCAGGACGCCTGGGACCGGTCCGACACGGGCACCCTGCGCACCTTGGTGACCGACCAGATGCTCGGCGACATCCGCAACCAGATCGCCGAGCGCGACCGCGGCGGCGTCGCCAGCCAGGGCCGCACCGAGGTGGTCATGCTCGAGGCGCAGTTGCTGGGCATCGAGGAACTCGCCACCGAGTACATGGCCAGCGTGGAGTTCTCCGGCATGATCCGCGAGGAGCCTTCGGCAGGCCCCAGCCCCTTCCGGGAGGCCTGGAACATGGTCAAGCCCAAGGACAACTCGGCCGGCTGGCTGGTTGCCGGGGTGCAAGCACTCCAATGACGGGCGCGCGGCCAGACCGCGCTGCGCATCATCAATAATCGGGGGATATGGCTGCACCGTCCCCCGCTTCCTTTTTCGATCAACTCTTCGGCCGCGTCGGCGAGGCGCTGCAACCGCCCGGGTGGCTTGTCCAGGAGGTCCAGCGGCGCCTGGTGCTGACGCTCAACCACGTACTGCAGCAGGAGCCCGAAGCCCAGGCCAGGCTCAAGCGCCAGGCCGGACGGCTGGTCGAGGCGCACTGGCGCAACTTCAGCATGCGCCTGCTGGCCACGCCCGCAGGGTTGCTGGACCTGGGGGCGCCTGAGCAGGCGGCCGACCTGACCCTGACGCTCACGGACGAATCGCCCTGGTCGCTGGCGCAGACCGCGCTGCGCGGCGAGAAACCGCCCGTGCGCATCGCCGGCGACGTGCAACTGGCGGCCGAAGTGCAATGGCTGGTCGACCACGTGCGCTGGGACCTCGAAGAGGACCTGTCGCGCATCATCGGCGACGCTCCGGCCCACGCAGTCGGTGAGGTCGGCCGGCGGATGGCGGACGCGGTGCGCCAGTTCGTCGCCCGCCGTCCCGGCGCCGGCGCGGGCGCCGACGGCAATTCCTCCAACCCGCCCACCACACCGGGGCAGGCCGGCGGATGACGCGCTACCTGCGCGCCGCCTTCATCCTCGGGGTCATCCTGCGCTACGGCCTCGACGAGCTCGCGCTCTCGGGCTTTCGCCTGGGCTGGCTCACGCGGATCCTCACGCTCGGACGCCGGCGCAACCTGCAGGCGCCGCGCGGCCAGCGCCTGCGGCAGGCGCTCGAGCACCTCGGCCCGATCTTCGTCAAGTTCGGCCAGGTGCTCTCGACGCGGCGCGACCTGCTGCCGGCGGACATCGCCGACGAACTGGCGCTGCTGCAGGACCGGGTGCCGCCGTTCCCGTCCGCGGTGGCGGTGGCGACGATAGAGCGCTCGTTCCGGCGGCCGCTGGCCGAGGTCTTCGAGAGCTTCGAACAGGAGCCGGTGGCCAGCGCCTCGATCGCCCAGGTGCACTTCGCGACCGTGCGGATGCGCGACGGCGAAGTGCGCGAAGTCGCGGTCAAGGTGCTGCGCCCCGGCATGCTGGAGGTCATCGAGAAGGACCTGGACCTGATGCGCCTGATGGCGCGCTGGGTGGAGGGCATCTCGCGCGACGCCCGCCGGCTCAAGCCGCGCGAAGTGGTCGCCGAGTTCGACAAGTACCTGCACGACGAACTCGACCTGGTGCGCGAGGCGGCCAACGCCGCGCAGCTGCGCCGCAACATGCAGGGCCTGCACCTGGTGATGATCCCCGAGATGTACTGGGACTTCGTGCATCCCGAGGTGATCGTGATGGAGCGCATGCACGGCATCCCCATCGCCCAGATCGACCGCTTGCGGGCCGCCGGCGTCGACCCGCGGCAGCTGGCGCGCGATGGGGTCACCATCTTCTTCACGCAAGTGTTCCGCGACGGCTTCTTCCATGCCGACATGCACCCGGGCAACATCCAGGTGAGCGTGGCGCCCGGGACCTTCGGCCGCTACATTTCGCTGGACTTCGGCATCATCGGCACGCTCACCGAGCACGACAAGGAATACCTGGCGCAGAACTTCACCGCCTTCTTCCGGCGTGACTACAAGCGGGTGGCCGAACTGCACATCGAATCCGGCTGGGTGCCACCGGGCACGCGGGTGGACGAACTCGAAGCCGCGGTGCGCACCGTGTGCGAGCCATACTTCGACCGGCCGCTGCGCGAGATTTCCCTGGGCATGGTGCTGATGCGCCTGTTCCAGACCTCGCGCCGCTTCAACGTCGAAATCCAGCCGCAGCTGGTGCTGCTGCAGAAGACCCTGTTGAACATCGAAGGCCTGGGCCGCCAGCTGGACCCCGACCTGGACCTCTGGAACACGGCCAAGCCCTTCCTGGAGCGCTGGATGCTCGACCAGGTCGGGCCGCACCGGTTCTGGCAGGAACTGAAGGACCAGGCGCCGCGTTACGCCAAGATCCTGCCCGACTTGCCGCGGCTGCTGCATTCGTACCTGTCGCAGGGGCGGCACGACATGCACACGGAGATGAAGGAGCTGTTCAACGAACAGCGCCGCACCAACCGGCTGCTGCAAGGCATCGTCTATGGCGGCATCGGGTTTGCTTTGGGGCTGATCGTGATGCAGTTCCTGGTCCGCGTGCGGCTGTTCTGAAGCCGCGCAACGGTCGGGCATAATTTTCGCGGCCCCCGGAGGGCCTTCTCTGCACGGGAAGCTGCCATGAACCACACCCTGATTTCCTTTGTCGTCCTGTACCTGCTCGGAACCCTCGCGATCGGGGTCTGGGCCGGAACCCGGATCAAGAACACGGCCGACTTCGCCATCGCCGGGCGCAGCCTGCCGCTGGTGATGGTGGTCACCACCACCTTCGCCACCTGGTTCGGCGCCGAAACCGTGATGGGCATTCCCGCGCGCTTCGTGCAGGGCGGCCTCGGTTCGGTGGTCGAAGACCCGTTCGGCGCCGGCACCTGCCTGGTCCTGGTGGGCCTGTTCTTCGCCACCAAGCTCTACAAGCAGAACCTGCTGACCATCGGCGACTTCTACCGCCAGCGCTATGGCCGCGGGATCGAGGTGTTCTGCTCGGTCGCGATCATCCTGAGCTATCTGGGCTGGGTCGCGGCGCAGATCACGGCGCTGGGGCTGGTGTTTTCGGTTCTCACCAACGGCGCCATGTCGGAGACGGCGGGGATGATCGTCGGCACGCTGGCGGTGCTGGTGTACGTGGTCATCGGCGGCTTCCTGGCGATCGCCTGGACGGATTTCATCCAGATGATCGTGCTGGTCATCGGCCTGGCGATCATCGCGGTGTTCGCCAGCGACCTGGCCGGCGGCTCGGACAAGGTGCTCGCCCTGGCCACGTCCAGGGACCTGTTCCATTTCTTTCCGCCGCCGACCTTCACCGACATCGCCTTCTTCCTGGCCGCCGCGCTCACCATGATGCTGGGAAGCATCCCGCAGCAGGACGTGTTCCAGCGCGTGATGTCGGCCAGGAACCAGAACACGGCCCGCAACGGCGCGGTGATCGGTGGCATCTCGTACATCCTGTTCGCCTTCGTGCCCATGTTCGTGGTGCTCAGCGCGGTGGTGGTGATGGGTGACAGCGCGATGGAGCTGGCCCGGAACGACTACCAGCGCCTGCTGCCCACCTTCGTGCTGACCAGGATGCCCCTGGTGATGCAGATCCTGTTCTTCGGGGCGCTGCTGTCCGCCATCAAGAGCACTTCCTCGGCGACCCTGCTGGCCCCATCGACGAGCTTCGTCGAAAACATCCTGAAGAACCTGCGCCCCGGGATGACGGACAAGCAGCAGCTGCTCGCCATGCGCTGGACCATCGTCACGTTCACCGGCCTGGTGCTGGCCTATGCGGTGGCCATGAAAGGCACGCCGATCTACGAGCTGGTCTCCACCGCCTACCAGGTGACCCTGGTCGCCGCCTTCGTTCCCCTGGTGATGGGGCTCTACTGGAAGCGGGCCAGCACGCAGGGTGCGATCTTCTCGGTGGCGGCCGGTCTCGCGGTCTGGATCCTGTTCATGCCGCAGGTGAGCGGCGAACTGGGCAAGCAGTTCCCGGGCCAGCTGGCGGGGCTGCTGGCCGCCTTCGCCGCAATGATCGTCGGCTCGCTGGCGCCGCAGAAGCTGCGCAACCGGCACGAGAAGACCCACCACATCGCGGGGGCAGCGGCCGGCTGAGGGCGGCACCTATAATCGAGGGCTTTGCATTCCTTGACCTCCTGACCTCCACATGCCCATATACGCGTACAAATGCGCCTCCTGTGGCCATGCCAAGGACGTTTTGCAGAAAATCTCCGACGCTCCGCTGACGGTATGCCCCGCCTGCGGCGCCGAGACCTTCACCAAGCAGCTGACCGCCGCCGGCTTCCAGCTCAAGGGGTCGGGCTGGTACGCCACCGACTTCAAGGGCGGCCCCGCGCCCGCCGCCGACAAGACCGCTGACAAGGCCACGGACAAGCCGGCCGACAAGGCCGCCGACAAGCCGGCCGATAGCGGCGCCAAGACCGAAACGAAGACCGAGACCAAGAGCAAGAGCGACAGCCCCCCCGCGTCGACCAAGCCGGACGCGCCCAGCGCGTCCGCCTGAGCCGGTATGGCCGCCCTGCGCAAATGGCTGCTGGCGGGGCTGCTGGTCATCGTGCCGGTGGCCATCACGGTCGCCGTGCTCAAGTGGATCATCGACACGCTGGATCAGACGCTGCTGATCCTGCCGCACGCCTGGCACCCTGACCAGCTGATCGGCTACCACGTGCCCGGCTTCGGGGTGCTGCTCACCCTGGGCATCCTGCTGGTGGTGGGCGGCGTGGCGCGCAATTTCGTCGGCCGCAAGCTGGTGCGCCTGGGCGACGCCATCGTTACGCGCATCCCGGTGGTGCGATCGATCTACTCCAGCGTCAAGCAGGTGTCCGACACCCTGTTCTCCGAGGGCGGCAACGCCTTTCGCACGGCGGTGCTGATCCAGTGGCCGCGCGCGGACGTCTGGACCATAGGCTTCGTGACCGGTGCGCCCGGCGGCGACGTGGCCAACTACCTGCGCGAGGGGGAGTTCGTCAGCGTCTATGTGCCGACCACGCCCAACCCGACCGGCGGGTACTTCGTGATGCTGCGCAAGGCCGACTGCATCGAACTGCGGATGAGCGTCGACGAGGCGCTCAAGTACGTCGTTTCCATGGGTGTCGTGTCACCCAGAATCTCCAACTAATCAGAAGGACGCGCCGCCGCAAGGTGGCGCGCTACCGCCCGTGACTTCCCAATCCATGCGTACGACTTACTGCGGTCTGGTGACCGAAGCCCTGATGGGCCAGACCGTGACCCTGTGCGGCTGGGTGAACCGCCGCCGCGACCACGGCGGCGTGATCTTCGTCGACCTGCGCGACCGCGAAGGGTACGTGCAGGTGGTGTGCGACCCGGACCGCCCGGAGATGTTCAAGACGGCCGAGGGCCTGCGCAACGAGTTCTGCATCCAGGTCAAGGGCCTGGTGCGCGCCCGCCCCCAGGGCAGCGTCAACGAGAACCTCAAGAGCGGCAAGATCGAGGTGCTGTGCCAGGAACTGACGGTGCTGAACCCGTCGGTAACGCCCCCTTTCCAGCTGGACGACGACAACCTGTCGGAGACCACGCGCCTGATGCACCGGGTGCTGGACCTGCGCCGCCCCTACATGCAGAACAACCTGATGCTGCGCTACAAGGTGACCATGGAGGTGCGCAAGTTCCTGGACGCCAACGGCTTCATCGACATCGAGACGCCGATGCTGACCAAGTCCACGCCGGAAGGCGCGCGCGACTACCTGGTGCCTTCGCGCGTGCACGACGGCATGTTCTTCGCCCTGCCGCAGTCGCCGCAGCTGTTCAAGCAGCTGCTGATGGTGGCCGGCTTCGACCGCTACTACCAGATCACCAAGTGCTTCCGTGACGAAGACCTGCGCGCCGACCGCCAGCCCGAGTTCACCCAGATCGACGTCGAGACTTCCTTCCTGACCGAGGAAGAAATCCGCACGATGTTCGAAGGCATGATCCGCAGCACCTTCCAGAACGCGATCGGCACCGAGCTGCCGCCGTTCCCGGTGATGAAGCACGCCGACGCGATGCGCCTGTACGGCTCGGACAAGCCGGACCTGCGCGTGAAGCTGGAGTTCACGGAACTCACCGACGTCATGAAGGACGTGGACTTCAAGGTCTTCTCGGCGCCCGCCAACGCGGAAGACGGCCGGGTGGTCGGCTTGCGCGTTCCGGGCGGCAGCGAAATGAGCCGCGGCGAGATCGACGGCTACACCGAGTTCGTCAAGATCTACGGCGCCAAGGGCCTGGCCTGGGTCAAGGTCAACGACATTGCGGCCGGCCGCGAGGGACTGCAGTCGCCGATCGTCAAGAACCTGCACGACGCGGCGCTGGCCGAGATCGTCAAGCGCACCGGCGCCCAGAACGGCGACCTGATCTTCTTCGGCGCCGACCGTGCCAAGGTGGTCAACGACGCCATCGGCGCCCTGCGCGTGAAGGTGGGCCACAGCGCCTTCGGCAAGGGCAAGGGCCTGATCGAAGGCCAGTGGAAGCCGCTCTGGGTGGTCGACTTTCCGATGTTCGAGTACGACGACGATGCACAGCGCTGGAACGCCGTGCACCACCCGTTCACCTCGCCCAAGGACGGCCACGAAGACTGGCTGGAGACGGACCCGGGCCGCTGCCTGGCCAAGGCCTACGACGCCGTGCTGAACGGCATCGAACTCGGTGGCGGCTCGGTGCGTATCCACCGTGAAGAGGTGCAGAGCAAGGTGTTCCGCGCCCTGAAGATCGACGAGGCGGAAGCCAAGCTCAAGTTCGGCTTCCTGCTCGACGCCCTGCAGTACGGCGCCCCGCCGCACGGCGGCATCGCCATCGGGCTCGACCGCTTCGTCATGCTCATGACCGGCGCCGAGTCGCTGCGCGACGTGATCGCCTTCCCCAAGACCCAGCGCGCGCAGGACCTGCTGACCCAGGCGCCCGGTCCGGTCGACGAGAAGCAGCTGCGCGAACTGCACATCCGCTTGCGCAAGACGGAAACCGCGGCTTGAGCTGGTGGTGCGGACGCGAGCTTGCATACCCGGCGGGGGCGTTCCCATCTTCGTAGGGTGTGCAGCTTGCTGCGCACCGCCCGCGCACGCTCTCGCTTTTAGGCAGAATGGGCCGGCATGCCGCGTCCATTCAAGCTGCCTTATTCCGTTCTGGTCGTGATCCACACCCCGGCGCGGGACGTCCTGCTCATTCGGCGGGCGGACACGACCGAGCCGCACTGGCAGTCGGTCACCGGGTCCAAGGACCACCTGCAGGAAGCGTTCGCCGAGACGGCGGCGCGCGAGGTGGCGGAGGAAACGGGCATCGATTGCGCGGCGGGCGTCCTGGCCGACTGGGGTGTCGAGAACGTCTATGACATCTATCCGAGCTACCTGCACCGGTACCAGCCCGGAATCACGCGCAACACCGAACATGTGTTCGGCCTGCTGGTGGCCGCCGGCACGCCGGTGACCTTGAATCCGCGCGAACACACGGCCTACCAGTGGCTGCCCTGGCGGGAGGCGGCCGACGCCTGCTTCTCGCCCTCCAACGCCGAAGCGATCCTGATGCTGCCGGAATTTGCCAGATGAGCCTGTTGCGCATCGCGACCTACAACATCCACAAGGGCGTGCAGGGCATGGGCCCCGTGCGGCGGCTGGAGATCCACAACCTCGGGCACGCCGTGGAGCAGTTCGACGCCGACATCATCTGCCTGCAGGAAGTGCGCAAGCTGCACCGGCAGGAGGAGCGCTACTTCAAGCGCTGGCCGGAGCTGCCGCAAGCGGAATTCCTCTGCCCCGAGGGCTACACCGCCGTCTACCAGACGAACGCGACGACGCGGCACGGCGAGCACGGCAACGCGCTGCTGTCCCGCTGGCCCATCGTCTCGCATGGCCACGAAGACATGTCGGATCACCGGCTGGAGCAGCGCGGGCTGCTGCACGTGGAGGTGCAGGTGAACCGGCGCAAGGTGCACGTGATCGTGATCCACCTCGGCTTGATCGCCGGCAGCCGGACGCGCCAGATCGAGCAGATCGGCCGCTACATCGAGCGCGAGATCCCGCGCACGGCGCCGGTGCTGGTCGCCGGCGACTTCAATGACTGGGGCGCCAAGCTGCGGCCGGCGATGGGGAAACTCGGGCTCAAGGACTTCCTGGGGGAACGCGCGCTCACCTACCCGTCCCGGCTGCCGTTGACCCAGCTGGACTTCGTCTATGCCCGCGGCCTCAAACCGACGGGCCTGGAGGTCCCCCGCGGCCGCATCTGGTGGCGCATGTCCGACCACCTCCCGCTCATCGCGGAGTTCAATCTCTAGGCATGCCCCGCGCGGCCGAGCCCCTGCGCCCTGGGCACGAGTTGCTCTTGCTGGAAGGCAGCCGCGCCTTCTTCCCGGCGCTGGTCGAAGCCGTCGACGGAGCCCGGCGCGAAGTGCTGCTGGAAACCTACATCTTCGACTTCACCGGCAGCGGCGCGGACGTGGCGCATGCCCTGGAGCGGGCCGCCCGCAGCGGCGTGCGCGTGCGGCTGGTGGTGGACGGCGTCGGCACGCCGGCGCTGCCCCCCACCTGGCGGGAGCGGTTCACGCAGGCAGGGGTGGAGTGGGCGGTGTATTCGCCGCCCGGGGTGCTGGGCCTGCTGTGGCCGGGGCAGTGGCGCAGGCTGCATCGCAAGCTTTGCGTGGTCGACGCCCGCATCGGTTTTTGCGGCGGCATCAACATCCTCGACGACTTCCATGACCCGAACCACGGCACCCTGGCGGCGCCGCGGCTGGACTTCTCTCTGCGGGTGGAAGGGCCGCTGGTCCAGGAGATGCGGGCCACGATGATGCGGCAGTGGTCCCGGATCGAAGCCGTGGGCGAACTCAAGCGCGCCCACGTCAAGCGCGCCTTGCGTTCGCTGCGCAATGCGCGTTCGGCAGCCGCCGGTCCGCCGACCTCCATCCTGGAAAGCGACAGCAATGTGCGCGCTACCCTGCTGCTGCGCGACAACCTGCGCAACCGCGCCACCATCGAGCGGGCCTACCTGCGCGCGATCGGCCGCGCCCGCGAGGAGATCATCATCGCCAACGCGTACTTCGTGCCGGGCGCGCGCATGCGGCGGGCCCTGGTGACGGCCGCCGGGCGCGGCGTGCGTGTGTGCCTGTTGCTGCAGGGCCGCTACGAGTACTTCATGCAGTACTACGCGGCCCGGCCCGTCTTCGGAGCGCTGCTGCGCGCGGGGGTGCAGATCCATGAGTACGCGCCCAGCTTCCTGCATGCGAAGGTCGCCGTCATCGACGGGCACTGGGCCACCGTCGGCTCGACCAACCTCGACCCGCTGAGCCTGCTGCTGGCGCGAGAAGGCAACGTGGTGGTGGACGACCGCCGCTTCGCCCAGCGCCTGCGGGAGCGCCTGCTGCATGCGATGGAGCACGACGGCACCACCATGGACCCGGCCGCCTATGAAAAGCGGTCGAGGCTGCAGCGCATCAAGGAGCGCGTGGCGTTCGTGGTGATGCGCCTGTTGCTGGGCGTGCAGGGCAAGAAATACCTCTGAGCAGCCGATGGCGGACCTGATCGTCCAGCGGCCCGAAGGCCTGTATTGCCCGCCGGGCGATTTCTACATCGACCCATGGCGGCCGGTGCCGCGGGCGGTGATCACGCACGCGCATTCCGACCATGCGCGCCAAGGCAGCGGGCACTACCTGGCCAGCGCGCCGGCCGAAGGGGTGCTGCGCACGCGGCTGGGCGAGATCGACCTGCAGACGCTGCGCTATGGCGAGCGCGTGCAGCACCACGGCGTCACGCTGTCGCTGCATCCCGCGGGCCACGTGCTCGGCTCCTCGCAGGTGCGGCTGGAGCATGGGGGCGAGGTCTGGGTCGCCAGCGGCGACTACAAGGTGGCAGCGGACCCGACCTGCGCGCCCTTCGAGGCGGTCCGCTGCGACGTGTTCATCACGGAGTCGACCTTCGGCTTGCCGATCTACCGCTGGTGTCCCGACGAGGAGATCTTCGCGGACATCAACGCCTGGTGGGCCCGCAACGCGATCCATGGCCGGGCCAGCGTGCTCACCTGCTACAGCTTCGGCAAGGCGCAGCGCGTGTTGAGCGGCGTCGATCCGTCGATCGGCCCGATCATCGTGCATGGTGCCGTGGAGCCGCTGAACCGCGCCTACCGCGCCGAAGGCGTGGCGCTGCCCGAGACGCGCATGGTCACCGACGTGAAGGACAAGGCGGACCTGCGCCGCTGCCTGGTGGTCTGCCCGCCCGGTGCCGCGGCCAGTCCGTGGGTGCGCCGCTTCGGCGAAGCGCAGACGGCCTTCGCCAGCGGCTGGATGCAGGTTCGCGGCAACCGCCGGCGCGGCGGGTACGACCGTGGCTTCGTGCTCTCCGACCATGCCGACTGGCCCGGACTGATGGGTGCCATCGAGGCGACGGGTGCGCAGCGCGTGATCGTCACGCACGGCAGCGTGCCGGTCATGGTGCGGCACCTGCGCGAGCGCGGGCTGCAGGCGGAAGCCTTCGATACGGAGTACGGCGACGACGCCGTCGAAGGCGACCTGCAGGCGGGCCAGGACAACGCGTGAGCTGACCATGCGCCGCTTCTCCCGCCTCTTCAGCGAACTCGACGCGACCACTTCCACCAACGAGAAGGTCGACGCGCTCACCCGCTACTTCAACGAAGTGCCGCCGCGGGATGCGGCGTGGGCCGTGTACTTCCTCTCCGGCGGCAAGCCCCGGCAGGTTGCCAGGACTTCTTCGCTGGTGGTGCTGGCCTGCCGCATGGCCGGCATCGACTACTGGCTGTTCGACGAGTGCTACCAGTCGGTCGGCGACCTGGCGGAAACCATCGCGCTGGTGCTGCCGCGCGGGGAATCCCCTTCGGACGTCGGGCTGGCGGAATGGATCGAGGACCGGCTGCTGCCCCTGCGCGGCAAGCCGGACGAGGAAGTGGCGCAGCGCGTGGCCTCCTACTGGAACGAGCTGGACACGCAGGGCCGCTTCCTGCTGTTGAAGCTGGTGGGCGGCGGCTTTCGCGTCGGGGTCAGCAAGCTGCTGGTGCAGCGCGCACTGGCGACGCATGCCGGCGTCGACGCCAAGCGCGTCGCCCAGCGGATGATGGGCTACACCGACGGCAAGGTGCTGCCCTCGCCGGAGCGCTACGAGGCGCTGATCGCGAAGGCGCAGGAGGGCGTCGCCGAACAGCCCGACGAAGGGCAGCCCTATCCATTCTTCCTGGCGCACCAGCTGGACCTGCCCCCCGAACTGTTCTCGGGCCGGCTCGGCCCCGTGACCGACTGGATGGTGGAGTGGAAGTACGACGGCATCCGCGGACAGGTCGTCAAGCGCCACGGCAAGGTGTGGATCTGGTCGCGGGGCGAAGAGCTGGTCACCGAGCGCTTCCCGGAGATCGTCAAGCTGGCCGGGGCCCTTCCCGACGGGACGGTCCTCGACGGCGAGATCCTGGTGTGGAGCGAAGAGACCCACCCGGCAACGGGTGAGATCGCCGGCCGCCCGGCGCCGTTCGCCCTGCTGCAGCAGCGCATCGGCCGCAAGAACCTGACGAAGAAGGTGCTGGCCGAGGCGCCGGTGAGCTTCATGGCTTACGACCTGCTGGAGCTGGAGGGGCGCGACGTGCGCGGCATCACCCAGCGCGAGCGCCGCGAGCGGCTCGAGGCGCTGCTCGCCGGCACCGCCTTCCTCTTGTCGCCGGTGGAGCGGGACACCTCCTGGCTGGAATTCGCGCGCAAGCGCGAGCAGTCACGCGACCGCGGCGTCGAGGGTTTCATGCTCAAGCGCCTGGACGCGGCATATGGCACCGGGCGCACCAAGGCCGAAGGCTTGTGGTGGAAGTGGAAGATCGATCCCATGACGATCGACTGCGTGCTGGTCTATGCGCAGGCCGGACATGGCCGCCGTGCCTCGGTCTACACCGACTACACCTTCGCGGTCTGGAACCGCGCACCGGAGAGCAGGGAGGAGGCCGACGCGGTGCTCGATGCGATCGCCCGCAAGGAGCCGCCGCAGGCGGACGCCCTGCAACTGGTGGCCTTCGCCAAAGCCTATTCGGGGCTCACCGACGAGGAGTTCCGGCAGGTGGACGCGATCATCCGCAAGAACACGATCGAGAAGTTCGGCCCGGTGCGCAGCGTCAAGCCGACACTCGTCTTCGAGCTCGGATTCGAAGGCATCAACCGCAGCGGCCGCCACAAGAGCGGGATCGCGGTGCGCTTCCCGCGCATGCTGCGCATTCGCCACGACAAGCCTTTGCACGAGGCGAATACCCTGCAGGACCTGGAGGGGCTGCTCAAACTGTGAAGGATGGCTGCGCTGCCCCTGGCTTGCTCATGGCCGCGCCGGTGCAGGTACCCCGCCTCCTGCGGAGCCGGTGTTACAGTTCTCCATGCTGATGAAAGCCGACCCGTCCAGCCAACTCACGCCCGGTGGTCCCGATGACGAAGGGACGCCGGTTTCCGTGAAGATCCGCGAGCGCATCGTCGCGGCGCGCAAGCGTTTCCACTCCAACGACAACATCGCCGATTTCATCGAGCCGGGCGAGATGGAGGCCTTGCTGGACGAGGTGGAGCAGAAGATGCAGACCGTGCTGGACAGCATGGTCATAGACACCACCAACGACCACAACACCGGCAACACCGCCCGTCGCGTGGCCAAGATGTACCTCAACGAGGTGTTCCGCGGCCGCTACGTGCAGCCGCCGACGATCACCGAGTTCCCGAACGCCGAGCACCTCAACGAGCTGATGATCGTCGGCCCGATCACCGTGCGCTCGGCCTGCAGCCACCACTTGTGCCCGGTCGTCGGCAAGCTGTGGATCGGCGTGATGCCCAACGAGCACACCAACGTGATCGGCCTGTCCAAGTACGCGCGCCTGGCGGAGTGGATCATGGGCCGCCCGCAGATCCAGGAAGAAGCGGTGGTGCAGCTGGCCGACCTGATCATGGAGAAGACCCAGCCGGACGGCCTGGCGCTGGTGATGGAAGCGCGTCACTACTGCATGGCCTGGCGCGGGGTGAAGGACCTGGACAGCAAGATGATCAACTCGGTGATGCGCGGCGTGTTCCTCAAGAACTCCGACCTGCGCCGCGAATTCCTGGCGCTGCTGCCGCGCAACGACTGAAGGGCCGAACGATGCTGGTCCGCCTCCTGTATTGCAGCCGCGCCGTCGACACCAGCGCACACGCGATCGAATCGATCCTGTCGCAGTCGCGGCAGCACAACCCGGTGAGCGGCATCACCGGCATCCTCTGCTATGGCGACGGCATCTTCCTGCAGTGCATCGAAGGGGGTCGCATGCAGGTGAGCGACCTGTTCGGCAGCATCCAGAAGGACGAGCGCCACAAGGACGTCGCGCTGCTGCACTTCGAGGAGATCCTGGAGCGGCGCTTCGGTGGCTGGAGCATGGGCCAGGTGAACATCTCCAAGCTCAATCACTCCGTGCTGCTGAAGTATTCCGAAAAGCCCGAACTCGATCCTTATGTGATCCCGGGCAAGGTCTCGCTGTCGCTGCTGGAAGACCTCGCGGCCACCGCGGCGATCTGCGGCCGCGGCTAGCACCTTGCTGGTCGGCTGCGACTTCTCTTCCACCCCGACCAAGCGCAAGCCAGTGGTGCTGGCGCTCGGCGCCTGCACAGGCGGGCGGGTGCAGCTGGAACGGCTGGAAAAACTCCCGACCCTTGCGGCTTTCGCGCAGTGGCTGGCCCAGCCCGGCGAGTGGATTGCCGGCTTCGACTTTCCGTTCGGGCTGCCGCGCGAGCTCGTCGAGCACCTGGGCTGGCCCACCTCCTGGCGCGAGTGCATGCAGCACTACGCGGGCCTCACCCGGCCGCAGATCCGCGCCACCTTCGCCGGCTTCTGCAACGCGCGTCCCGTCGGCTCGAAATTCGCGCACCGTCGCTTCGACAAGCTGGCCGGCTCCAGTCCGTCGATGAAGTGGGTGAACCCGCCGGTGGCGTACATGCTGCATGCGGCGGTCCCGCTGTTGCTGGACGCCGGCGTGCACATCCCGGGCCTGCACGACGGCGACCGGCAGCGGGTGGCCCTGGAAGCCTACCCCGGCCTGCTGGCGCGTGAGCTGATAGCCCGCCGCAGCTACAAGAGCGACGAGAAGGCCAGGCAGACGGCGGACCGGCTGATCGCGCGCAAGGACCTGGTCACCGCGCTGGAGCAAGGGCGCACCCGGCTCGGCCTGCGCCTGAAGCTCACGCATGCGCAGCACGACATGCTGGTGGAGGACGCCAGCGGCGACAGCCTCGATGCGGTGCTTTGCATGGTGCAGGCAGCGTGGGCGCAGCGCCAAGGCGCGCCCAGCTATGGGCTGCCGCCGGACCTGGACCCGCTGGAAGGCTGGATCGTCAGCGCCTGAGCCAGCGGGCGGCCCCCGGAAGTGCCGGCCTCGGCTAGGCTCTGGGCAACGAGGAAAGGAAGCTCCGATGACAGCTCCACCGCCGGCCGACGCTGCCGCACCCGAAGTTCGCACTGGCCAGTCGCCGCCGCCGCACCCGCGCGACGTCTTTCGCGAGCGCTTCCTCGCGCGCTTCAAGGATCCGGCCTTCCGTGACGCGCAGCAGGCGATCGACACGATAGAGGCGATCGCCTGGGATGCGTTCCAGCAGGGCCGCAAGTCGCCGATCACGCGCAAGGCAGGACCGGAATTCCAGGATCCCGACTACGACCTGTCGGTGGACTGGTACGAGACGCGCAACCGCCTGAAGGCGGCGCAGGCGCGCTGGGAAGACCCGGCGACACCCTCCCGCGTGCTGGTGATCGTCGGCGCGCCGCGCAACGACGGCACCTGTCCGGGGGAGATCTCCAAGACATGGCGGCTGGCGAAGCTGGCCGAGGCCGTGCTGGCGCAGGCCGGCCTGGAGTGCGACCTGCTCGACCTGAGCCTGCTCGCGTCGGACTACGACCGCCACATCCACCCGTGCAAGGCCTGCGTGTCCACCGCGATGCCCCTGTGCCACTGGCCGTGCAGCTGCTACCCGAACCACGGCCAGGGCCAGGTGAACGACTGGATGAACGAGATCTACGAGCGCTGGGTCTCGGCCCACGGCGTGCTGCTGCTCACGCCGGTGCACTGGTACCAGGTGACCAGTCCGATGAAGCTCATGATCGACCGGCTGGTGTGCGCCGACGGCGGCAACCCCGACCCGACCACCACCCAGGGCAAGGACCCGGAGCGGGCCAAGAAGATCGAGCTGGCCGGCTGGCCCTATCCGAAGCACCTGTCCGGCCGCACCTACGGCGTGGTGGTGCACGGCGATGTCGCTGGCATCGAAGGCACCCGTCGTGCGCTGTGCGACTGGCTCGACTGGATGGGCCTGATCGATGCCGGCGTGCAGGCGCGGCTGGACCGCTTCATCGGCTACTACGAGCCGTATGCCACCAGCCACGTGACGCTCGACCACGACGAGGCCGTGCAGCAGGAGGTGCGCAACGCCACGCTCGCCGTGGTGAACGCCGTGGCCGAATTGCGCGCCGGCCGCCTCAGTGCGCCCGATGCCAGGCTGCCGCGCCCGCGCCCGAAGTGATCACGGGCTGAGCCGCCCGAACGCCAGCAGGGCGTCGGTGTCGGTGCGGTACATCTTCAGCAGCGGTCCCTCGTCCAGGGCGCCGGCGCGCACCAGCACGCGCTCCACCGGCAGCTTGATGCCGACGATGTGCAAGGTGATGCCCCGCTCCGTGAGCAGCTTGCGCAGCTGCTTGAAGACTTCGACACCGGTCGTGTCGATCCGGTTGATCGGCTGCGCGAACAGGCAGACATGGCGCACGTCGGGATGCGCCGCGAGGTGTTCGACGATGGCCCGTTCGATTGCCGTAGCGGAGGCGAAATCCAGTTCCGCATCCATGCGCAAGGCATAGAGCTGGGGTGCCAGCGGCGCCAGCTTCCACAGGTGGCGATCGCGCAGGCTGCCGTCCGGGTGCAGGCCCACTTCGATGATGCGCGGGTGCAGCCGCAGGTAGAGGAAGTGCGCGAGCCCCATGAGCACGCCGGTCAGCACGCCCCAATAGATGCGTGGCGCCGACAGGATCGTCACGGCAAAGGTGGCGGCCGCGGTCACGGCTTCCACGCGGTCGATCTGCCAGAGCGCGCGGAAGGTGCGCGGCTTGAACAGGCTGGAGACGGCGGCGATCACGACGGCCGCAAGCACCGCCTTCGGCACGTGCGACAGGGCGGGGGTGAGGAACAGCAGCACCAGCAGCACGAAGCCGCTGGCGATCACCGTGGCCCAGCCGGTTCGGGCGCCGGAATACAGCGTGAGCGCCGAACGCGAGAACGAAGTGCTGGTGGCGAAGGCGCCGGAGAAGGCGGACGCCAGCTTGCCGGCGCCCTGGCCGACCAGGTCCTGGTTGGCGTCCCAGCGCTTGCCATCGCGCTGGCTCTCGATCTTGGCGCTGGCGGCCATTTCGAGCGAGCTCACCAGCGTCAGCACCAGTGCGGGCGCGATCAGCCCGGAGAACAGGTCCCAACCCGGCCATCCGGGCCAATACAGTTGCGGCAGGCCTTGCGGCAGCGGGCCGACGACGGCGCCGCCGCGCGAATAACCCGTGAAGTACGCGAACGCCCCGGCGGCCGCAAGCGCGATGAGCATGACGGGAACGCGCGGCGCCACCCGCTTGGCGACGACGAAGAGCACCAGGCTCACGATGCCGTAGCCCATGGCTTGCAGGTCGAATTGCGGCGCGTGCAGCAGCGTTCCCAGGGATCCCTGCAGGCCGACCAGCGCCGGCAGTTGCGAGGCGATGATCAGCAGCGCCGCGGCCTGGCTGAAGCCGGCCAGCACGGGGGAGCTCACCAGGTTCAGCACCCAGGCGGAGCCGGTGAGCCCCACCACCACCTGCAACAGGCCGGCGAGCAAGGCCAGCCACACGGCCAGGGCCACCCAGCTGGCACTGCCCGGGTCCGCCATCCCGATCAGGGATGCACCGACCAGGACGCTGCTCAATGCCGAAGGGCCGACCGAGAGCCGGGTGGAGGCGCTGAACAAGACCGCGATCAGCGCCGGCAGGAAGGTGGCATAGAGGCCGGTCACCAGCGGCATGCCGGCCAGCCCCGCATAGGCCACCGACTGCGGGATCATCACCACGGCGACGGTCAGTGCGGCAATCGTTTCACCGCGCAACAACGTGGCATCGGGGCGCGGCCAATGCAGGAAAGGGAGCCACCGGGACAGCTTGGACATTGGGGCGAGTATGCCGAACCGGCCAGGCGCAGTGCCGGCCTTCAGCGTTGCGGCATGTCCTTCACGCCGTAGCCCAGGCTCACTGTCGCATCCTCGGGAATCGGCGGCATCGTGGCGTTCCAGCTTTCCCACGCATCGCGCATCGCCATCAACCGCGCCGGATCGCGGCCGGCGCGGTTGGCGCGCTCGCGGGCGTCCGCGGGGATGTTGAACAGGTAGTCGTGGCCGTCCACCCGCAGGTATTTCCAGTCGCCGTCGCGCAGCGCGCGCTGGCCGCGGTGGTTCATGCGCCAGTGCAGGGGCCGGGCGAAGCTGCGGCCCGGGTCTTCCAGCACCGGCAGCAGCGACACGCCGTCGAGCGGGTAAGCGTCGTCGGCCATCGCACCGGCGGCGTCGAGCACGGTGGCGGACCAGTCCATGGTCATGCAGTGCTGGCCGCTGACCGCACCGGCGCGGATCCGCGCCGGCCAGTGCGCGATCCACGGCACCCGGATGCCGCCCTCGGTGAGGTCCATCTTGCCGCCCACCAGCGGCCAGTTGTCGGAAAAACGTTCGCCGCCGTTGTCGCTGGTGAAGATCACCAGCGTGTCTCGCTCCATGCCGTGCTTGCGCAGCGCCTGCATCACCCAGCCGATGCCTTCGTCCATGTGGTGGATCATGCGGTGGTAGGTCTCGATGTTGCCGCCGTGCAGGTGGAACAGGTTGTCCCTGACCTCCTGCGCCAGCGCCGCATCGTCGCGGGTCTCCCAGGGCCAATGCGGCGCGGTGTAGTGCAGGCTCAGGAAGAAGGGATCGCCCGGCGCCGCGGCCATGCGGTCGATGTAGTCGACTGCGCGCCTCGAGAGCAGGTCGGTCAGGTAGCCTTCCTCGGCGCGTTCCTCTTCGCCGAACCAGAGGTCGTGCTGGCCGTTGGAGCTGCAGTGGCTGAAGTAGTCCACGCCGCCCGACATGGGGCCGAAGAATTCGTCATAGCCCGATCGGAGGGGGCCGAACGACGGTGGATAGCCCAGGTGCCACTTGCCGACCAGCCCGGTGCGGTAGCCCGCCTTCTTCAGCAGCGAAGCGACGGTGGGGTGGTCCGGCGGCAAGCCCAGGGTGGTACTGCCGCGGCTCTTGCTGTTGATCGGCTCTTCGGCGGCGCCGCGCAGCCGGTACTGGTAGCGTGCCGTCATCAGCGCGAAGCGCGTGGGCGAGCAGACCGGCGAGTTCGCATAGCCGTCGGTGAAGCGGATGCCGTGCGCCGCCAGCGCATCGAGCTGCGGCGACACCGCACCGAACTGCGCCGGGCGGCCGCCATAGCAACCCAGGTCCGCAAAGCCGAGGTCGTCGGCCACGATGAAGATCACGTTCGGACGCGCCATGTTGCCCATCACTCCACCTTCATGCCGGTTGCGCGAATGATCTTGCCGTAGCGGTCCGACAGGTCCGTCAGCCGCTTGGCGGCGGCAGGACCGGTGAGGTTCTCGTAATGCAGGTCCAGCCCCTCCAGGCGCGTGCGAACGTCGGTCCGCGCCAGCGCGTCGGCCACGGCTTTCTGGATCGCCTGCACCACCGGCTCCGGCGTTGCCGCCGGCACCATCATCACGTAGAGGACTTCCTGTTCCAGCTGCGGGAAGCCGGCCTCGGCAATCGTCGGGATCTCCGGCGCCAGCGACGAGCGTTTGCGGCTGGTCACGGCCAGTGCCGTGATCTTGCCGGCCTTCACGTGCGGCAACATGCCCGGCGTGGCCAGCACGCCGGCGTTCACCTCCCCGGCCAGCACCGCGGTCACCGCGGGTGTGTTGCCCTTGTAGGGCACGTGCGTGATCTTCATGCCCGTGGCTTCCGTGAACATCTCCGCGGCCAGGTGACCGGGACTGCCGCTGCCGGCGGAGCTGAAGCTCACGCCCTTGCCCCTGCCGGTGGCGACCAGGTCGGCCAGCGTCTTGAAGCCGGTGCCCGGATGCACGCCCACCAGCAAGCCCGAGGAGGCGATCACCATCACCGTGCGCAAGTCCGCCGGCTTGAAGGGGACCGCCTTGTAGATGTGCGGATTGATGGTGGTCGTCGTGTCGATCCCGAACAACAGGGTGCTGCCGTCGGGGGCGCTCTTGGCCACCGCATCGGCCCCGATGTTGCCGCTGGCACCGGCCCGGTTCTCCACGACGAAGGGCTGCTTGAACTGGTTCTGCAGCACGTCTGCGACCGAGCGCGCGATCGCGTCCGAGGGGCCGCCGGCGGGGAAGCTGTTGATGATCCTGACCGGCTTGCCGGGCCAGCCCGCCTGGGCGTAGGCGCAAGTGGCGGCTGCCGCCAGGCAGGCGGCAGCGAGTATCTTTTTCATGGTGTCACCCAGTGTTGGTTCCAGCAGCAGCCGGCTGCTGCCCCGCGTTCGCGGCGACAATTGCCGGCTTCGAAATCAAATCATCGCACGCACGCAGCGCATGGCCGGCCATCCCCTCGTCGCCGGCTGGCTGGCCGAACGCGGCTGGACAGCCTTCCCGTTCCAGCAGGAGGTCTGGCAAGCCATCGCCGAGGGACGCAGCGGCATGCTGCACGCCACCACCGGCTCCGGCAAGACCTACGCGGTGTGGCTCGGGATGCTGGATGCGCTGCTGCGCAGGCATCCGCACGGGCGCGGCGCCGAGCCTTTGCGCGTGGTCTGGCTCACGCCGATGCGCGCGCTCGCGTCGGACACGGCCAAGGCACTGGCCGAGCCGCTACGGGCGCTGGCGCCGAACTGGACCCTCGGCCTGCGCACCGGTGACACGCCGAGCGCGGAGCGGGCGCGGCAAGACCGGCGCATGCCCACCGTGCTGGTCACCACCCCGGAATCGCTGACCCTCATGCTGACGCGCGAACATTCGCGCGAGGAGCTGTGCGGCGTCGAATGCGTGGTGGTGGACGAGTGGCACGAGCTGATCGGCAGCAAGCGCGGTGTCCAGGCGCAGCTGGCGCTGGCGCGGTTACGGCGCCTGCATCCCGGCCTGGTGGCCTGGGGGCTGAGCGCCACCCTCGGCAATCTGGAAGACGCCATGCGCGTGCTGTGCGGCCCCGACCCCGAGCCGCCGCCCCGGCTGGTGCGCGGCAAGATCGACAAGACGCTGATCATCGATACGCTGATCCCGCCGGACCCGGGCAAGTACTCGTGGGCCGGCCATCTTGGCGTGCGCATGCAACTGCCGGTGGTGGAGGAGATCGAGCGCTCCGGCACCACCCTGGTCTTCACCAACGTGCGCTCGCAAGCCGAGATCTGGTACCAGCTCCTGCTGGAGGCGCGGCCGCAGTGGGCGGGCCACATCGCGCTGCATCACGGCTCGCTGGACCGCGCGACCCGCGAGTGGGTGGAGCAGGGCCTCAAGGAAGGCACGCTGCGCGCCGTGGTCGCGACCTCGTCGCTCGATCTCGGGGTCGACTTCCTGCCGGTGGAGCGGGTGCTGCAGGTCGGTTCGGCCAAGGGAGTCGCCCGCATGATGCAGCGCGCCGGCCGCAGCGGCCACGCACCGGGTAGGCCGAGCCGGGTGACCCTGGTGCCCACCAACACGATGGAGATCATCGAGGCGGCGGCCGCGCGCTGGGCGGCGCATGCCGGCCGGGTCGAACGGCGGCAGCCGCCCGACAAGCCTCTCGACGTGCTGGTGCAGCACATCGTGACGGTGGCGCTCGGCGGCGGTTTCACGGCCGACGAACTGCATGCCGAGGTGGTCACCGCGTGGTCGTACCGGACGCTGACGCGGGCGGAGTTCGACTGGGCGCTGGCGTTTTGCGAGCGCGGCGGCGACAGCCTGGGGGCGTACCCCGAATACCACCGCATCGTGGCCGGCGAAGACGGCGTGTACCGCGTGAAGGACAGCGGCATTGCCAGGCGGCACCGCCTGGGCATAGGCACGATCGTCAGCGATGCCGCGATCCAGGTGAAGTACCTCAGCGGCGCCCGGCTGGGCACGATGGAGGAGGGTTTCATCGCGCGGCTGAAGGCGGGCGATCATTTCTTCTTCGCCGGCCGGTTGCTGGAATTCATCCGGGTGCGCGACATGGCCGCGTACGTGCGCAAGGCGACCAGGCACAAAGGCACGGTCCCGACCTGGATGGGCAGCAAGATGTCGCTGTCGACGGAGCTGAGCGACGCCGTGCTGGAGATGATGCAGACGGCGGCGCGGGGCAACTTCGTGGAGCCGGAGCTGGAGGCGGCGCGGCCGATGCTGCTCACGCAGCAGCGGCTGTCGAAGATCCCGACCCCGACCACGCTGCTGGTCGAAGGCTTCCAGTCGCGCGAGGGCCAGCACCTCTACATCTATCCGTTCGCCGGCCGGAACGTGCACCTGGGGCTCGCCAGCCTGCTGGCGTGGCGGTTGGCGCGGGACAAGCCCAATACCTTCAGCATCTCGATCAACGACTACGGCTTCGAACTGGTGAGTGCGGAACCGTTCGCGGTCGAACCGGTCACCAGCGGCGCCGTTTTCACGGCGACCGACCTGCTGCCCGACGTGCTCGCATCGCTGAATTCGACGGAGCTCGCGCAAAGGCGCTTTCGCGAGATCGCACGGGTCGCCGGCCTGGTCTCCAGCGGCTATCCAGGCCAACCCAAGAGCGCCCGACAGCTGCAGGCTTCCAGCGCCCTGTTCTACGAGGTCTTTCGCAAGTACGACGCCGGCAACCTGCTGTTGAGCCAGGCGGAAAACGAAGTGCTGAGCCAGGAGCTGGAGATCTCGCGCCTGGGCGAGACATTGCGCCGGATGCGGGAGAAGAAGATGGATTTCGCGGCGCTGAAGCATCCGAGCCCGATGAGCGTGCCGCTGATGGTGGAACGCTTTCGCGAGAAGCTCTCGACCGAACAGCTCTCGCAACGCCTCGACCGGATCCTGCGTGAGATGGAGGGAGACGAGAAGGCGTGACGCCGGCTCTGCATTTATCCTACAAGCGCTTGCTGCTTGTCCCGACTGTTTGTGTCCTGGCGCGTCAGTACAGTGGCCCGTCCAATGTTCAATTTGCTGGGAGAACGGGGATGATGAAGCAGCTGGGCAGGGTCAGCCTGACCGCTTGCGCGCTGGCCGCCTTGCTGGCCCTGGGCGCATGCGGCGAACGCGTGGACACCACCGCACAGGGTGGGCATCCGAGCGTGGAGATCAACCGCCAGGGCGAGGACGGCACCAAGCGCGAAACGGCGCAAGCCGCGCCGGCGGTTCCGGATACCAGCGCCATGGGCGCCAGCCCCGATGCCGGCGTGAGCGTCGACGCGCGCATCGCCACCGAAGTGCAGCGTGCCATCGCCACGGACGCTGACCTGGCGGGGATGAAGATCGACGTCAGCAGCCAGGAAGGCCAGGTCACCTTGCGCGGCCGCGCGCCGGACCCTGGCGCCCGCGACCGGGCGACCGAGCTGGCGCGCACGGTACGGGATGTGAAGTCGGTGGAGAACCAGCTCACCCTGGGCTGATTCCCGCATCTCGATGACAAGGGCCGCTCGATGAGCGGCCCTTGTCCTGCCTGCAGGTCACCCCTGCGTCGAGCGGGGCGACAGGCACTCAGTGCCCCGGCTGCTCCTCGGTCCTGGTGTCCTGCTTGCTTTGTTCGGCCACCTCGTTGGCTTCGGCCGTGTTCTGCGCCGCGTCCGCGGTCTTGTCCGCCAGTTCGTCCGTGCGGTCGCTGGCTTCCATCCGGCCCGCGCGCTTCTTCGCCGTCCGGGCGCCGCCGCCGGCACGCGTCTCGCTGATGACGTCGTGCACGTAGCGCAGTTTTTCCAGCGCCGCCGGCGACAGGGCGAAGGGATAGGCGTCTTCCTGGCCCAGGCTGCGGTTGAGGCTGTTCAACAGCACCGTCAGCGGCACCCACTGCTCCACCAGCACATTGAAGTCGACGTGGCTGGTCTCCAGCGGGTTGACCACCTCCTCCACTTCTTCGCCCGACCCGTCTTCGCCCGGGATGGTGAGCCGCGTGTTGTACCAGGCGGCCGTCTCCAGCAGGTCCACCATGTGCAGGTAGTGCGCCCAGGTCTCGGCCCAGTCCTCCCACGGGTGCGCCGTCGCATACGCGCTGACGTAATTCTCCTGCCAGTTCGGCAAGGTGCCCCCGCGCGCGTAGTGGTCCTGCAGCGCCTGGGCGTAGTCCAGGCGTTCGTCGCCGAACACCGCGCGGAAGGCCTCGTTGCGGTCGCCTTCGTCGATCAGCCGGTCCCAGTAGTAGTGGCCCGACTCGTGCCGGAAGTGTCCGAGCAGCGTGCGGTAGGGCTCGTGCATGGCTTCCCGGCGCGCGATGCGTTCCGCGTCGTCGGCTTCGGCCACGTTGAGCGTGATCAGGCCGTCGGCATGGCCGGTCAGCACCTGGTGGCCTGGCTGGTCTTCCAGGAACTCGAACACCGGGCCGTCCTGGCCGCCGTCGGGTGGCGTCGGCGACAGCAGGCCCAGCTTGGCAAGGGTGTAGAACAGGCGGCGCTTGGCCACTTCCATGCGGTACCAGCGTTCGGCATTGCCTTCCTTCGACAGGTCCGGCAGCACGCGCGTCAGGCGGCAGGCGGCGCACAGCGGGTTGGAGTCGTCCGCCGGCACGGTGAAGTTGCAGGCATTCTGCGTCGTCTGGTTCTGGCACAGGCGATAGCGGCCGGACGCGGTACCTTTGCGGCGGCGTGGCCGCCACAGGCCTTCCTCCTCCGGCACCGCTTCGATGGCCGCCATGTTCAGGCGGTCCGGCAGGAACGCCAGCGCGCTGCTGCACTGCAGGCACGTCACGTTCTCGAAAAAGATCGGGTGGC
>JAQGMY010000123.1 GCA_028292105.1 Ramlibacter sp. | reverse complement strand
GCGTGGGCAGCATGCCGATGCGGATCGCCGTGAGTCCCGCCGCTGCCAGGCCGACGAAGGTGAAGACCAGGCCGAAGGAGCCGCGCACCACGGCCACCGTGTCCTTGCTGATGCCCAGGTCATGGTAATAGGGGTTGTACATCGGGCCCATGATGAAATCGGGCAGGCGGTACACCGCCACCGCCAGCAGGATCACCAGCCCGGCCATCTTGTGCTTGCGGAAGAAGTCCACGAAGGGGCCGATGATCGCGTCGAGCAGGCCGCGCGCGCTCCAGAGCGGCGGCTTGCTGTGCAGCACCGCGTCGGCCCGCGCCGGTTCGAAAGCGAAGAAGGTGGCCGCCATGCCGACCACCATCAGCACGGCCATCGCCACGTACGACAGCGGCCAGCCGACGCGTTCGGCCGCGGCGATGATGGCGGCATCGGTGATGAGCAAGGCGATGCGGTAGCCCAGCTGCGCCGCCGACGTCATCAGGCCGACTTCTTCCGAATCGGCCGCTGCCTCGATGCGCCAGGCGTCGATCGCGATGTCTTGCGTGGCGGACGCGAAAGCCGTCAGCAGCGCGAAGGCGCCGATGGCCACCAGGCCGGCGGAGACGCCGACCATGGACATGCCGATGAGGCCCATGGCCACCATGATCTGACACAGCAGCATCCAGCCGCGTCGCCGGCCCAGTCTTCCGAGCAGGGGCACATCGACGCGGTCCACCAGCGGGGACCAATAGACCTTGAAGGCATAGGCGAAGCCCACCCACGATATGAAGCCGATCGCCACCAGGCTGGTGCCTTCGTCCCGCAGCCAGTAGCCGAAGGTGTTGGCCGTCAGCAGGAAAGGCAGTCCCGACGAAAAGCCGAGGGCCATCATCACCGCGACCTTGGGTTGCCGCAGCCCCCGCAGTACGTCCATGAGGGTCCGTTTGGGACGAGGCGCAGCGGCTGGCTGTGCAGGAGGGATCTGGGCGGAGTTTGCGGCTGGTTCTGACATGGTCGACTGGTTTGGACCGCATTATTGGCCCATGTGTGAACTCTGTGCCGCCAAGTCGAGCGTCTTGCGCCGCCGCGCCTTCCTTGCCGCGGCCGCCGCGACTGGCGCCGGGTCCGCCTTGGGCCAGGTGGATGTCGGCGAATCGTCGCGCCTGCGCGGCCTGGTTCCGGCAGACAAACTGGAGCAGGCCGCCACCCAGCAATACGACGGGCTGCTGCAACAGGCCCGTGCCAAGGGCGCGCTCGCGCCGGAAAACCATCCGCAGGTGCAGCGCATCCGCGCGATCTCCTCGCGGCTGATCGCCGACGCGCCGCGCTGGAACCCGCGCGCGCGCAACTGGCGCTGGGAGGTCAACCTGATCGGCAGCCAGTCCATCAACGCCTTCTGCATGCCGGCCGGCAAGATCGCCGTGTTCACCGGGCTGCTGGACAAGCTCAAGCTCACTGACGACGAGGTCGCGATGGTGCTCGGGCACGAGATGGCCCACGCCCTGCGCGAGCACGCGCGCGAGCGCATCGCCAAGAGCCAGGGCACCGGCGCGTTGCTGTCGCTCGGCGCCGCCCTGTTCGGCCTGGGGCAGCTCGGGGAGGTGGCGGCGAATGCCGGAACCCAGTTGTTGACGCTCAAGTTCAGCCGCGACGACGAGATCGAAGCCGACCTGGTGGGCCTCGAGATCGGCGCCCGGGCCGGCTACAACCCGCAGGCAGCGGTTTCGCTGTGGGAGAAGATGGGCCGCGCGTCCGGCAGCAAAGGCGGACCGGCCTTCCTTTCGACCCACCCCACCGGGCCGGACCGCACGCGCCGCCTCCAGGAGAGCATCCCGCGGGTGGAAGGCCTGTACCGCCAGGCCGTCGCCCGCCGGTGAGCGTCGCCAGCGGCCGGTACGGCCAGGTCTAGGCTTGCGGCGGGCGCTCGCCGATTGCCACCGGGTCCCGCGCGTCCTGCATCGCGTTGGCAGGGTCACGCAGCACGGCGGCCGGCGCCACCGGTTGCCGTTGCAGCGAATCGACGGAGAAGGTGCCGTGGTGCAGCTTGCCGTCCTCGAACCAGCTGCAGTAGGCCAGGTTCTGCGAGCGCGCCTGCACGGTCATCACCGGCCCGCCCGACTTGAGGACGGCGGTGTCACCGGTGACGAGGTCTGTTGCATCTGGCACGCGGCGATTATCAGATGATGTGCGTCGCTGCGTGCGCCTTCGCTGCTTTTGTTCAGCGAAAATCCGGCTTCGCGCGACGGGGTGGTGGCACGGATGTCGTACCCGCGCATCGGCCAGCGCGGCCGAAGCCGCTGGCGGTACCGTCAATGGCTGGGCTGCGGAATAATCCACGGCACCCTGATCTCCCCGGACTCCCATGGCCCTTCTCTCCGCGGCGCGCCGGCTGCCCGCCGCCGCCCTGATCGCCGCCGCCGCCTGTGCGCAGGCCGCGCCGCAAGCCAGTCTGGCCGACCTTTCGCTGGAGCAATTGAGCAACATCGAGGTCACCTCCATCAGCAAGCGCGGACAGCGCCTGGCCGAAGTGGCGGGCTCCGTGTTCGTGATCCGCGGCGAGGACATCCGCCGCTCCGGCGCCACCACGATCCCCGAGGCACTGCGGCTGGCACCGAACCTGTTCGTCGCCCGCGCCAGTGCCACCGAGTACGCGGTGACGGCGCGCGCCGGGGCGGACCTGCTGGCCAACAAGCTGCTGGTGCTGATCGACGGGCGGACGATCTATTCGCCGCTGTTCTCCGGCGTGTTCTGGGAGGCCCAGGACCTGTTGCTGGAGGACATCGACCGGATCGAGGTCCTGAGCGGCTCCGGTGGCACGCTGTACGGCTCGAACGCCTTCAATGGCGTCATCAACATCATCACGCGCGCCAGCGAACAGGCCAGCGGCGCGCTCGCCAGTACGTCGATCGGCCAGGACGAAAAGACCGCCGCGGTGCGCTATGGCCATTGGGCCGACGGCAAGGGCTACCGCCTGTTCGCCAAGCGCACGGTGTTCGATCGCAGCCGCTCGGTCGCCGGCGGTCCGGTGATCGACGGCGCCAACCGCAGCCTGGTGGGCTTTCGCCTTGATCGCTCGGACGCCGAGCAGCAGACCATGGTGCGGGGCAGCGCTTTCACCACCCAAGCCGAGAACCCCGTTGCCCCACGCGAGTACCAGGGCTTCAACCTGCTGGGGCGGCACACGCTGGTGGGCGCGGACGGCAGCCGGACCCAGATCCAGGCTTACGTGGAGCGCTTCGAGCTGCAGCGCACTGTCGGCTTTGGCGACACGCTCGATACGCTGGACCTCGACGTCCAGCGGCTGGCGGCTCCCATGGGCAACCACCTGCTGGTGTGGGGCGGCGGTTGGCGCCACCAGCGCGACGACGCTGACAACAGCCCGTCGCTGGCCTTGCTGCCGGCGCAACGGGTCATGAACCTGGGCAACGTCTTCGTGCAGGACGAATGGACTCTGTCGCACTTCAAGCTGACGCTGGGCCTGAAGGCGGAACACAACACCTACACCGGACTCGAGCTGTTGCCGAACGTGCGCGGGACGTGGGACGTCGGCCCGCAGCAGCTGCTGTGGGCGGGCTGGTCGCGGGTGGTCCGCACGCCGGCCCGCATAGACCGCGAGGCCCGTACCGGCCCCTTGCTGGTCAGCCCGAACTTCGACTCGGAAGTGGCCCGCATCAGCGAACTCGGTTACCGCGGCCAGGTGCTGGGCACCGCTTCGCTGTCCGCCATGCTGTTCCACCATGACTTCGACCGCCTGCGCTCCGCCGACGGCGGGCCGAGGGGCATCACGTTCAACAACAACTACCGCGGGTCGCTGACCGGCGTCGAGGCCTGGGCCGAACTGAAGCCGACGGCGAGCTGGCGCCTGCAGGCCGGCGTCGTGCACCAGAAGCCGCGCTATGAAGCGGTGCCGGGTACGTCGCCGCTGGCGCTGTCGCAAGGCAACGATCCGCGCACGCGGTACAACCTGCAAAGCTTCTGGGAGTTCAGCCGGGGCGTCGAGCTGTACCTGGGGCTGCGGCACGTCGGCACCCTGCCGCAACCGGCGACGCCCTCGTACACCGCGGTGGACCTGCGCGTCGGCTGGCAAGCCACGCGCGACCTGGAAGTCGCGCTGTTGCTGCGCAACCTGAACGGTTCGCATGTGGAGTGGGGCAATACCGCCGGCGCCGCGGAATTCCGCCGCAGCGCCATGCTGCAAGCGGTCTGGCGTCATTGAGCGGGGGCACTGATTGAAAACAGATCCCCTGTTCACCCGCCGACGGCTGCTGGTGCTGCCGCTGGCCGCCGCCGCCGTGGCGGCGCGGGCGCAGGCGGTGCCCGCGCTGCGGGACAGCCTCGTCAAGGCGGCTTTCCTGCACAAGTTCGCCAGTTTCGTCGAGTGGCCCGCCAGCAGTTTTCCGCGCCCGGATTCGCCGCTGCGCATCGCGGTGATCGGCGAGGAAGGCGTCTTTCACGACCTCGACGAACTCGCGCGGGACCGCGACCGCGACGGCCGTCCGGTCGTGGTGAGCCGGCCCGGACCGAACGAGCCCCTGGGTGCTTTCCACATCGTGTACCTGCGGGCTTCGCCCGGACGCGCCAACGAACTGCTGGCACGGGTGCCCGAAGGGGTGCTGACGGTGGCGGACTCCGAAGGCGTGCATCCCCGCGGCAGCGTGCTGAGCTTTTTCTACGAAGACGGCCGGGTCCGCTTCGGCGCTTCACTGGAGGCGGCGACGCGGCAGAAGCTGCGTCTGAGTTCGCGCCTGCTCACGGTGGCGCGCCTGTCCGGCGCGACGCCGTGGCGCGCCCTCGGCTGAGGGTCAGGAGCCCTGGCCCTGGTGGACCTTGCGCAGCAGGTCCTCCAGCACGCCGAGGTCCACCGGCTTGGTGAGGTGATGGTCGAAGCCGGCGTCCATCGCGCGCTTGCGGTCCGACTCGGCGCCCCAACCGGTCAGGGCGATCAGCCGCGCCCGCCCGACCTGCGGGTCGGCGCGCAGCACGCGGGCCACCTGGTAGCCGTCCATTCCGGGCAGGCCGATGTCCAGGAGCACCACGTCCGGCGAGAAGGCCTGCGCCGCCGCCAGGGCCGCGGTGCCTTCGTGCACCGCCTGCGCCTGCAGCCCCAGCATGTCGAGGAAGGTGACGAGCGTTTCCGCCGCGTCGACGTTGTCGTCCACCACCAGCACGCGGGTGGGCGTTGCGGAAGAGTCGGCTGAGGTCATGGTGTGGGTGGTCTCTGGAAGGGAATGAACGGTGGGCAGGCAGGGCAGCCGCACCAGGAAAGTGGAGCCAAGGCCAAGGCCGCGGCTGGTGGCCGTGACGGTGCCACCGTGCATCTGCACCAGGCCGCGCACCAGGAACAGCCCGATGCCCAGCCCGTTGCTGGTCGTGGCGCCGACGTCGATCTGCGTGAACAGGCTGAACACCTTGTCCAGCATGTCCGGCGGGATGCCGATGCCATTGTCCTGCACTTCGATGCAGGCTTGGTCGCCTTCGCGCCAGCTGCGCAAGCGGATCTGACCGCCGGGCGGGGTGTACTTGGCCGCGTTGTTCAGGAGGTTGCCGAAGGTCTGCGCCAGCCGGGTCTCGTCGCCCTGCAGCTCGATGTCGGGTTCCGGCAGTTCCACGTGCAGCGCGTGGCCGGCGGCGTCGATCGACGGGCGCGACAGCTCCAGCGCCGTCTGCAGCGCCGAGCGCAGCGAACTGCGCGTCAGCTCCAGGCGGATCTTGCCGCTGTTGATGCGCGAGATGTCCAGCAGGTCGTCGATGAGCCGCACCATGTGCGTCAGCTGCCGGTCCATGGTGTCGAGCGTGCTGCGCTGCACCGCCGCCGGCGCGCTCGGCCGTTTCAGGATCTGCAGCCCGGTGCGCAGGGGCGCCAGCGGGTTGCGCAACTCGTGCGCCAGCGTCGCCAGGAATTCGTCCTTGGCGCGGTTCGACTGCTGCAGCAGGATCTCGCCTTCCTTGCGCTCCGAGATGTCGATCAGGGAGCCGGCCATCCGGTAGGGCTTGCCCTGCGCATCCTTCAGCGCCATGCCGGTGACCAGGAACCAGCGCCAGCGGCCGTGCTTTTCCTGCAGCCGGCATTCGGATTGATAGGCCACGTCCTGGTCGAAGTGCGCCCGCAGGGCCGCGCGCACGGCCGGCCGGTCTTCGGGATGCATGATCCGCGTGAGCGACGAAGGCCGGTCCGGGAATTCCGCCTCGGTGTAGCCGAGCAAGGCCTTGAGCCGGGGCGAATAGAACATCGTGTCCGCGAGCATGTCCCAGTCCCACAGGCCGGCGCTGGAGCCGCGCGCCGCCAGCTGGTAGCGGGCCTCGCTCGCGCTCAGCGCCGCATTGGCTTCCTGCAGCACGCGCGCGCGCTTGCCCAGTTCGTCGAGCATGGCATTGAAGGCGTCGACCAGCTGGCCCACCTCGTCGTCGCTGCGGCGCGTCGCGCGCACGTCGAACGAGCCCTGGTCCAGCACCATGCGGGCGACGCGGCTGACATCCTCGATCGGGCCGGTCAGCGTCCGTTGCAGGCGTCGCGCCAGCAGCAGCGCACCGAACAGGCTGGCCAGCGTGATCACGAGCAGCCAGGCGATGTACTCCAGCAGCTGCGTGACCAGCCGGTGCTGCGACTGGACCCAGACGCTGCCGATCACCTCGCGGTTGGAGAGCACGGGGCGCAGCACGCTGGCGCTCTGGAGGTCGAACAGCAGGCCGGGCGGCGGGGCCCGGGCGGGCGGCTCGGCCTCGCTGTCGGCGCTGCGGAAACTGGCGAACAGGCGGCCGTCATTGTCGTAGAGGGCCGCGCCGGTCACGTTCGGCTGCGCCTGCAGCACGCGCAGGTTCTGCTCGCCGACGCGGCGGTCGCCGAAGGCCAGCGCCGCCTCGCTCGCCAGTCCCACGATGTCGGCTTGCGTGGTCAGTTCGGAGCGGGCGTTCTGCCATTCCTTGCGGGCTTCCACCAGGAACAGCGCGCTGGTGGCGATCAACAGGGCCACACCGACGGTGGCGAACAGGATCAGCGTCAGCTTGTGCTGGATGCTGTGGGGACGCGTGATCCGCACTACCGCCCCTCCACCATCTGCGCCACTTCGAGCAGTCTGGCGCTCAGCTTCAGCCCGCGCGCCGCGGCCGCCGTGAGGGAGGCGCCGAAGCGCACCCGGCCTTCGTCCTGCAGGAAAAAGAGCACGGCGCCGGGCCGGGCACCGACGCCGCCCTCGGTCACCGTCAGCACCGGGCCGCGCACCGCCGCCAGCAGTTCGCGGATGCGGGCGTCGCGCGCGCCGCCGGCGAACAGGATGTGCAACGCCGCGGCTTCCTCGCTGTCGTGCACGCGTTGCACGCTGACCGGATGGCCGTCGATGTCGCGGCCCTGCGTGATCTGCGACAGCTCCTGGGCCACCTGCTCGTCGCCGTAGATGCCGATCACGAAAGGCGTCGAGGGCGCCGGAAAGCTGGCGGCCGGCCATTCGACGAAGCTGCCGAACTTGTACAGGAAAGCCGCCTTGATCGCGGCTTCTCGGGCGCCCTGGGCCTGGGCCAGGCTGGCGAGCGAGGCGAGCAGCCATGCGAGCAACGCCAGGCGGCGCGGCCGGCCGGGCGCGCGGCCAACGCGGCGAGTTGTCCGCATCAGCGCGGACAGGCCTGCCATCGGCAGGCCCGCTGGGGCTCGGCAGATCCTCGTGGGCTCCATGGCGCCTTTGGAAAGCCCCATCTTAGGGCCCGGCGCGGGAGCCCCGCTTGGCGGGTACCTCAACTATCGGCGTGGTCCTACGCGAGCACACCCGGCCACGTCAGGCAGGTTCCGGCCAGCTGCCTGAGGTGCGAGCCGTTGAACCGCCGCGCCGACGGCCTCCGTTGTAGGGTGTGCGGCTTCGCCGCGCACCAGCAGCGTCACCAGGCCGCGCTCTCCTCGATGAATCGGTCCAACAACTGCTGCAGCGCCGGCAGCTCCTCCTGCAGTCCGGCCAGGCGGCCTTCAGCGGCGCGCGCCTCCAGTTGCTTGGCCAACACCTGCAGCGGCTGCGCGCCGACCATGGCGGCGGAGCCGGCGAGCGAATGCAGGTGGCGGTGCAGGTCGACGGCGGCGCCATGGGCCAGCGCCTCGCGAGCCGCGGTCAACACCTGCGGCGCATGCTCGCGAAACGACAGCAGGGCCACGGCCAGCAATTCCTCATCACCACCGAGGCGTTCCAGCGTCAGGTTGCGGTCGTACATAAGAGTCTTGGGTTCAGCGCCGGCGCCGGCGGCGTCCCTGGACGCGGGCGCTGGCGCCGGCGAGGGCGCGCCGTTGCCGGTCCATTCCGCCAGCACCTGCGCCAGCCGGCGCGGGTCCAGGGGTTTCGAGAGATATTCGTTCATGCCCCACGCCAGGCAGCGCTCGCGTTCGCCGGTCGCCGCATTCGCCGTCAGGGCAATGATCGGCTGCGTGAAGCCGCTGGCGCGCAGGCGCCGCGTCGCTTCGTAGCCGTCCAGGCCGGGCATGCGGCAGTCCATCAGCACCACGTCGTATTCGCGCGCGGCGACGGCGTCCAGCGCCTGCTGCCCGTCCTCCACCACGGTCACGTCGGCATAGCCCGCCTGCGCCAGCAGGCCGCGGACCACCACCTGGTTGGTTGCGTTGTCTTCGGCCACCAGCACCCGCGTCGGATAGCCAGGACGCTGCGCCTGCAGCGGCGCCGCGGCGGAGGTGGGCGCCACCGGGCGCAGCGCGGTCTTGAGCGGCAGCTCGCAGCGAAACGAGGAACCGCGGCCCGGTTCGCTTTGCAGCAGCACCGTGCCGCCCATCATCTCGCACAGCTGCTTGACGATCGCGAGTCCCAGGCCGGTGCCGCCGTAGGTTCGCGCGGTGGAGCTGTCGGCCTGCGTGAAGCGCGTGAACAGGCGCCGCTGCAGGTCGAACGGGATGCCGATGCCGGTGTCGTAGACCGTGAAGCGCAGCATTTCGCTGCCGCGCGCGCCGTCGACGCGGCCGACGATCAGGCCGAATTCGCCGTGGGTGGTGAACTTGGTCGCGTTGGACAGCAGGTTGTTGAGGATCTGGCGCAGCCGCAACGAGTCGCCGATCACCGCCTGCGGCACCCGGCCGTCGAGATCGAGGACGAAGCGCAGCCCCTTCTCCTCGGCGCGCAGCCGGTACAGGTCGCCGATCTCCGCCACCAGCTCGTCGAGCCGGAACGGGTGCGCCTCGAGCTCCACGCGGCCGGACTCGATCTTGCCGAGGTCGAGCAGGTCGTTGATCAATTCGAGCAGCGACGCCGCGCTGCCTTCGGCCAGCTGCACGTACTTGCGTTGCTGGGGGCTGAGCGGCTCGGCCAGCAGCAGCCGCGCGAGCCCGAGCACGCCATTGAGCGGCGTGCGGATCTCGTGGCTGACGTTGTCCAGGAAATCGCTCTTGGCCCGGTTGGCGGCTTCGGCCGCTTCCTTGGCCTGCCGCACTTCCTCCTCGGCGGCCCGGCGCGCCGTGATGTCGCGAAAGCGCCAGACGTGGCCGAACTTGTCGCCATCCAGTTCCAGCTGCCGCGCGTAACCCTCGAACACACGGCCGTCCTTGAATTCCACGACATCGAAGGCGCCGGCTTCGGTGGCGGTATAGGCCCTCTCCAGCCCGCGAATGAAACTGTCCGGGTCCTTCAGCAGCGGCCGCACGTGGGCGCTCATCTGGCGGACGTCGCCTTTTTCCAGCTCCGGCGGGATGCGCCACATGTCCAGGAACTGCCGGTTGTGCAGCAGCATCTCGCGGTCCGGGCCCAGCACCAGGACGCCGTCGGCGGTGGACTCCAGCGTCGCCCGCGTGATCGCCGCGGCGCGCGCCGCCTGCAGCCCGGACGTCCGCCGGGTCGTGATGTCCTGGTTGGTGCCGGTGGCGTGCAGGGCGCGGCCGTGCGCATCGCGTTCGGTGACGCGGCCTTCGCTGTGGATCCACACCAGCCCGCCGTCCGGGCGCCGCACGCGGTGTTCAACGGAGTAGCGGTCGGTGTCGCCCTTCAACGCGGCGACGACGGCAAGCTGCAAGGCCTGCCGTTCCTCCGTCGGAACCAGGCCGATGAGTTCCACGATGCTGATCACGGTCGGCTGCGCCGGTCCACCGAGGAACTCCGACCAGTTCTCCGAGAGATACACCTTGCCCGTGGCGAGGTCCATGTCCCACAGTGCCAGGCGCGAGGCGTCCATGGCGCGTTTCTGCCGCTCCTGGCTGTCGCGCAGTGCCTGTTCCGCCGCCTTGGCCGCCGAAATGTCGACGTAGGTGGTGACGAAGCCGCCACCCGGCAGCGGCGAGCCGCGGATGTCCAGCGCCACGCCGTCGGGACGCACCCGTTGCACATGATGCGGCGCCGGGTGCCGGGCGTGGTCCACCACCTGCTGCACCTGCGCGTCGATCGGACCGGGGCCATATTCCCCGCGCATCGCGTTGTGGCGGATGAAGTCCTGGAACCGTGGCTGCGGCTGGTCGAACAGGTGGTCGGGGAACTCGAGCAGTTCGCGGTACTGGCGGTTGTGCGCGATCAGCCGCAGGTCGCCGTCGAACACCGACAGCCCGCAGGGCAGGTTCTCGACGACGCTCGCCAGCAGGTCGTAGTGGTCGCCGACGAGCCAGGGATCCTTGCTGCGTTCACGCTGCAGCAGCGCCCATTGCGCCACGTCGGCCAGGTCACGCAAGGCGACCCGTTGCTGCGGGGTGAGGCGTCCCGGCTCGCGCCCGATCACGCACAAGGCGCCGATGCGTTCGCCCGAGGGCATCGCAATGGGCGCGCCGGCATAGAAGCGCGCGCCGGGCGGGCCGGTGACGAGCGGGTCGGCGCGAAAGCGTTCGTCGCGGGTGGCGTCTCTCACTTCCGTCAAGGCGTCGCCGCGGATCGCCTCGTCGCAAAAGGAGCGGTCGCGCGGCGTTTCGTCGATGCCCTTGAGGCCGACGTTGGCCTTGAACCACTGGCGGCGCTCGTCGACCAGGCCGAGCACTGCGATCGGCGTGCCGCAGACGGCCGCGGCGATGCGCGCCAGTGCGTCGAACACCGGTTCCGGCTGCGTGTCCAGCACCGCCAGCATGCGCAGTCGCGCCAGCCGGCGACGCTCCGATGGGGGGAGCGAGAGGGTTGGCGAGGCCGGCGGCAGGGTCATGGATTGCGTAGGGGAGCGCCCATGATAGTGGCGCTAGCGCCCGGCTCTCCGCGCCGGCCACAGCACCGAGGCGATCGCCGCCATCATCAGCACCACCGCCGTCCAGTCCTGCCAGTGCACCGCCTCGCCCAGCCAGAGGGCGCCGCTGAAGACGCCCAACACGGGGATCATCATCACGCTGAGGGTGGATGCCACCGGCGGCAGACCCTTGGCCAGATAGGTCCAGGCCGCGTGCGCGAAGCCGAAGATCAGGATGGCGTTGAACAGGATGGCGCCGGTGGCGGTGCGGTCCGGCCAGCGCCACTGGTCCGATTCGAACAGGGCCGCCAGCGCCGCCATCAGGAGGGCCGTGATGACCGTCATCCAGAACGAGATGGTGAGCGCCGCCGCCAGCAGCCGCGTGCGCCGCAGCGACTGCGTGCCGAGCGCCCAGCAGGCCGCGGCCAGCAGCGCGAGCAGCACGCCCCAGGGCCGCCCGGCCAGGTGCGTGAGCTCGTGCCACAGCAGGAGCACCACGCCGAGCGCCGCAGCGCTGACGCCGAGCCAGGCCCGGCGCGCGAGCGGCGTGGCGAAGAACAGTGCGCCGATCACCGCGGAGAAGATCGGCATCGTGTAGCCCAGGATGGCGGCGCGGCCGCTGGAGAGCGAGCGCACCGCCAGGATGATGCAGACATGCCAGACCAGCATGTTGGTGGCGGTGAGCCACAGCAGCTCGCGCCAGTCGCGGCGCGGGATGCGAAAGGGCACCTTCAGCAGCACCATGCCGGCGGCCAGCACCGGCAGGCCGAGCCACATCGACAAGGCGCGGAAGGTGAGGGGCGGGTAGGCCGTGACGCCGAGCTTCATCACCGGCCAGTTGATCCCCCAGATGACGGTGAGCAGGACGACGACGACGAGCTGCTGGCGCGACAGTGCATGCATGGGGCGTGATTGTGGCGGCTGGGATAATCGGCCCATGACCTTTCTCCAGATGCTGCAGGCGGCGCAGGCGCGCAACGGCTCCATGCTGTGCGTCGGGCTCGACCCGGAACCCACGCGTTTCCCCGCGCAGCTCAAGGGCGACGCGACGCGCATCTACGACTTCTGCGCCCGCATCGCCGACGCCACGGGCGACCTGGTGATCGCCTTCAAGCCGCAGATCGCCTACTTCGCCGCGCACCGCGCCGAGCTGCAACTCGAGCAGTTGATGCGCCACTTCCGCGCCAACTGGCCGCAGGTGCCGGTGATCCTGGACGCCAAGCGCGGCGACATCGGCTCCACGGCGGAGCAGTACGCCCGCGAGGCCTTCGAGCGTTACGGCGCCGACGCGGTGACGCTGTCACCCTTCATGGGCTTCGACTCGGTGCAGCCGTACCTGCGCTACCCCGACAAGGGCGCCTTCCTGTTGTGCCGCACCTCCAACCCGGGGGGTGACGACCTGCAGAACCAGCGGCTCGCCTCGGTCGACGGCCAGCCGCTGCTCTACGAGCACGTGGCCAGGCTCGCCGACGGTCCCTGGAACCTCAACGGGCAATTGGGACTGGTGGTGGGTGCGACCTATCCGGCGGAGGTCGAGCGCGTGCGCACCCTGGCGCCGCGGCTGCCCCTGCTGATCCCGGGCGTGGGGGCGCAAGGAGGCGACGCGGTGGCGACGGTGCGCGCCGGCTGGCGGCCCGACGCACCCATCGTCGTCAATTCCTCCCGCTCCATCCTCTATGCGTCTTCGGCCAGCGACTTCGCCGACGCGGCGCGGCGCGAAGCGCAGCGCATGCGCGAATTGCTGGAGTCGGCCAAGCCCGGGGCAGCGTCGGCTTAGTGACGCGAGCGGCCGCGCACCATCGAGAAGATGAACAGCAGGACCACGGCGCCGATCACGGAGGCAATCCAGCCCGCCGGCTCGTTGGCCCCGTACAGGCCCATCGCCTGGCCGGCATAGCGCGCGATGAAGGCGCCGGCGATGCCGAGGACGGTGGTCATGATGATGCCCAGGCGGTCGTCGCCCGGCTTCAGGGCCCGCGCGAGCAGGCCGACGATGAAGCCCACGACGATGGTTCCGATGATCGACATTCTTGTGCTCCCTGCATCTGGTTGAGATGCCCCATCCTAGGAAGCACCTCGGCGGCTTCCTGTAGGCGCATGCTTCGTGCGCGGGTACGAAAGCGCCAGGGCAGCAGGCTCAGGCCCGCGGCCGCGCGACCACTCCCGCCAGCTCCGCCGGGTCGAAGGGCTTGGTCAGGTGCAGGTCGAAGCCCGCGTCCGTCGCCTTGCGGCGGTCGTTCTCCTGGCCCCAGCCGGTGGCCGCCACCAGGTAGCTGCGGGCGCCCCAGGGCTCCGCCCGGATGCGCCGCGCCACTTCGTAGCCGTTCAGCCCCGGCATGCCGATGTCCAGCACGACGACGTCCGGCCTCAGGCGCAGCGCCTGCTCCAGTGCGGCCAGGCCCTCGTGCGCGGTGTGCACGTCGTGGCCGTCCATGCGCAGCAGTTCCGCCATCGCATCGATGGCGTCACGGTTGTCGTCGGCCAGCAGCACGGTGCGGCTGCCCCCGC
>JAQGMY010000105.1 GCA_028292105.1 Ramlibacter sp. | reverse complement strand
TTTCCGTGCGCGGCACCGAGGCCGGCAGGATGTCGTTCATGCCCTTGACGGCAACGAGCTTTTCCGCCTTCTTCGCGGCGGCATGGATCTCAGTGGTCATTTGGCTCAGGCGGTTTCGGGCACCGGGGTGCCGAAGCGCTTCTCGATGTAGTTCTCGACGATCTGGTGGAACTCGTTGGCGATGTTCTCGCCGCGCAAGGTGAGTGCCTTCTGGCCGTCGATGAAGACCGGCGCGGCGGGTGCCTCGCCGGTGCCCGGCAGGCTGATGCCGATGTCGGCGTGCTTGCTTTCGCCGGGGCCGTTGACGATGCAACCCATCACGGCGACCTTCATCTTTTCCACCCCGGGATACTTGGCGCGCCAGACTGGCATCTGCGCGCGCAGGTAGTCGTCGATCTGCTTGGCGAGTTCCTGGAAGGTGGTGCTGGTGGTGCGGCCGCAGCCCGGGCAGGCGGTGACGCTGGGCACGAAGCTGCGCAGGCCCAGCGCCTGCAGGATCTCGGCGGCGATCACCACCTCCTGCGTGCGGGCCTCGCCCGGCTGCGGCGTGAGCGAGACGCGGATGGTGTCGCCTATGCCTTCCTGCAGCAGCAGGCCCAGCGCCACGGCCGAAGCGACCGTGCCCTTGGTGCCCATGCCGGCCTCGGTCAGGCCCAGGTGGAGCGGGTAGTCGCAGCGCTGCGCCAGCGCGCGGTAGACGGACACCAGGTCCTGGACGCCGCTCACCTTGCAGGACAGCAGGATCTGTTCGTGCCGCATGCCCATTTGCTCGGCCAGCGTGGCGGACTGGATGGCGGAAGTGATCAGCGCTTCGTACATCACCTGCCTGGCCTCCCAGGGCGCAGGCCGCGCGGCGTTCTCGTCCATCAGCGAGGCCAGCAGCTCCTGGTCCAGGCTGCCCCAGTTGACGCCGATGCGCACGGGCTTGTCCCACTTGAGCGCCGCCTCGATCATCTGGCCGAACTGGCGGTCGTGCTTGTCGCCCTTGCCGACGTTGCCCGGGTTGATGCGGTACTTGGACAGCGCCTCGGCGCAGGCCGGGTAGTCGGTCAGCAGCCGGTGGCCGTTGTAGTGGAAGTCGCCGATCAGGGGCACGTCGATGCCCATGCGATCGAGCTGCTCGCGGATGTACGGGACCTGCGCCGCCGCTTCCGGCGTGTTGACGGTGATGCGCACCAGCTCCGAGCCCGCCACCGCGAGTTCCTTCACCTGGATGGCCGTACCGATGGCATCGACCGTGTCGGTGTTGGTCATCGACTGCAAGCGCACCGGAGCGTCGCCGCCCACGGTGACCACGCGCGATCCCCAGGCCACACGGGCCTGGCAGGAGCGGCGCGCGGCCGGCGCGGCGGACGGGATCGGCAGGCAGGCTTGCGGCTTCATCACTTGATTTCGAAACGGGCCACGTTGTCGCGCGAAACGGGCGCCAGGCTGAAAGGCTGGCCCCGTACCTGCACGTCGGTGGAGTCGGCGCTGCCGACGGTCACCGACAGCGGCAGCGTGCCGGTGGCGCCGGCGGTCTCGCCGTTGACCATCAGCCGGCGGAACACGGTGGACCCGCGCGCATCGGTCACCTGGACCCACGACGGCGCCCGGGCGCGGAAGACGACGATGCCGCTGGCGTCGGCGGCCTCGGCGGCAGCTTGTGGGGCGGCAGCGACCGCGGCCGGAGCGGCAGCGGGGGCCGCTGCCCGTACCCCAGGCACGGGCGCGGCGGCGGCCGCACGCTCGGCCGGCGCAGGTGCCATGGCCGAAGACATCGCCAGCGGAGCCGGGGCCTCCGCCGTTTCTGCCTCCGCGGCGCCGGGCGGCACGGTCGCGGCCGCGCCAGGGGGCGGCATCACGGGGTCGGGGGAGGACGAGGATGGCAAGGCGCTGGCCACGAGCTCGTAGGCATGCTGCACCGAGGGCAGGAAGAAGATCACCAGCGCCGCCAGCAGCAGCGCCACCACGGTGAACGTCACCGGCTTGGACACCTGGTCCAGCCAGCCGGGCTTGGGGCCTTCACCAGGCGAGCGGAACGGGGCGTTGATGCCTTCGCTGTCCTGGATCAGCCGTGGCCGCGCGGTCTGCGGCAGCCGCTGCAGCACCGGCTTGGGATCGAGCTTGAGGGTGCGACACACGCTGGCGGCGAGTGCGCGAATGAACACGGCGTCGCCAAGCTGTTCGTAGCGGTCCTCCTCCAGCGCCTCGAGCTTGCGCACGGGCACCTTCAGGTTGGCCGCCAGCGTGGACACGTGCAGCCCGGCCGCCTCGCGCCCTTCGCGCAACAGCGCGCCGGCGCTGGGACCGGCGTCGATGGGGGCGTCTTCGATCCCCTCACTCATCGAACGCTCTCCGGTCCAGGGAACCCCGCTCTTTCGACTGCGGGTAGCGCTTGCGCAGGGCGTCGCTCAGCTGGCCCATGGCCTCGGAGTCGTTCATGCGCTGTTCGACCTTGATGCCGAGCCACAGCGTCTCGGCGTTGGCGAGCTCGCTGTTGTTCAGGCGGCGGATGTAGAACTGGGCGCGCGGGTATTCGCCGCGCTGGAACAGGATGCGGGCCAGGTTGTAGCCGGTGACCGGGTTGCCGGCATCGAGCTCATAGGAGCGCCCCAGGTTCTTTTCCGCCTCGGGCAGCTGGCCGGCGCGGGCCTGGCACAGCCCCAGCGCCATCAGCGTCTTGGAGCGGCCGTTGTACATGGGGTTCGCCAGCGCCTGCTCGAACGAGCGGGAGGCTTCCGGGTACCGCGACTGCTGGCACTGCATCCAGCCGTAGTTGTGGTGCACGTTGGCATCGCGCGGGCTCAACGACAGTGCGTGGCGGAAGCTGACCTCCGCCTGCCGGTTGTCGCCCAGGCGCATGAACACCAGCCCGCGCAGGTTGTACGCGTCCGGGAGTGTCGGGTCGATGACGATGACCTGCTTGAGCTCGTCGAGCGCGATCTCGGTCTTGCCTTCCTCGAAGTAGCTGCCCGCCAGTTCGAGCCGGATGCGCGCGCGGCGCCGGGCATCGGTTTCGTCCGAAGGGGTCACCATGTCGGGAGCGTGCTGGTCCTGCTGCGGCGTGGCACAGCCACCCAGCAGCGTCAGCACCACCCCCATCGTCCCGGCAACCGCCAGGCAACGCGTTCGCAAGCGGCTGTGTGCCGCCAAGGCCTTGATCATGATCCCCTCGCCTCCTTCGTCACGGCATCGGCCGGTACCAGCGTCAGCATCACCGTGCGCTGTTGCGCGATGCGCTGGCCGACCCGCGTGCGGTCTTTCACGTCGCCGGCCAACTGGCCGCACGCGGCGTCGATGTCGTCGCCACGGGTCTTGCGCACGGTGGTGACGATACCAGCATCACTCAGCAATTTTGCGAATGCCTGCACGCTCTGTTGCGGCGAACGCACCAGCCCGGACGCGGGGAAGGGATTGAAGGGGATCAGGTTCAGTTTGCACGATACGCCGGTGCCGCCATGGCGCTGCACCAGTTCGATCAGCTGGCGCGCGTGTTCCGGCTGGTCGTTCACGCCATCGAGCATGCAGTACTCGAAGGTGATGAAGTCGCGCGGCGCGTGTTCGAGGTAGCGATTGCAGGCGTCCAGCAGTTCCGCCAGCGGGTACTTCCTGTTCAGCGGCACCAGCTTGTCGCGCAGTTCGTCGTTGGGCGCGTGCAGCGAGACGGCCAGCGCCACGGGGACGTCTTCGCCCAGGCGGTCCATCATCGGCACGACGCCGGAAGTGGATACCGTCACCCGGCGGCGGGAAAGCCCGTAAGCGTGGTCATCCAGCATCACCCGCAGCGCCGGCACCAGTGCGGAATAGTTCTGCAGCGGCTCGCCCATGCCCATCATCACCACGTTGGAGATGACGCGCTCGCCGTTCGTCTTCAGGTGGGCCCGCAGGAAATGCTCGGCGAACCACAGCTGCGCGACGATCTCGCCGGTGGTGAGGTTGCGCGAGAAGCCCTGGTGCCCGGTGGAGCAGAAGCGGCAGCCCACGGCGCAGCCGGCCTGCGAGGACACGCACAGCGTGCCGCGGTCGTCCTCGGGGATGAACACGGCTTCGACGGCGTCGCCGTTGCCGACGTCGAACAACCACTTGATGGTGCCGTCGGTGGATTCGTGCTGGGTGATGACCGTCAGGCCCGAGATGTGGGCCACGGTGGGAAGCTTGTCCCGCAGCGACCGCGCCAGGTCGCTCATCTGGCTGAAGTCGCGCGCGCCCTTCTGGTGGATCCAGCGGAACAACTGGGTGGCGCGAAAGCGCTTTTCACCCAGGGAGGCGCAGAAGGCGGCCAGACCCTCGAGGTCGTAATCGAGCAGGTTGGCCGTCATGGCATCCGGCACGTCGCCGGGCCGCCCCAAGACGTGCCGCGCCCCTTCGGGGGGCAGCGAGACGAAGTGGAGCTTGGGGGCATGGTTCAGCGGGTATAGATGTTCATCGCCGGGAAGAAGAAGGCGATTTCATGCTTGGCGGTGTCGGCGGCGTCGGAGCCGTGGACGGCGTTGGCGTCGATGCTGTCGGCGAAGTCGGCGCGGATGGTGCCGGCGGCGGCCTTCTTCGGGTCGGTCGCGCCCATCAGGTCGCGGTTCTTCAGGATGGCGCCGTCGCCTTCCAGGGCCTGGATCATCACCGGGCCGGAGATCATGAATTCCACCAGGTCCTTGAAGAAGGGACGCTCCTTGTGGACGGCGTAGAACTGCTCAGCCTCCTGGCGCGACAGGTGTGCCATGCGCGCGGCGATGATCTTCAGGCCGGCGGCTTCGAAGCGGGCGTAGATCTGGCCGATCACGTTCTTGGCCACGGCGTCGGGCTTGATGATGGAGAGGGTGCGTTCGATGGCCATGTCGGTTTCCTGAGCTTTGATGTTTTAGGGTTTTGCCGGAGACGGAAAGTTTCGGCAAAGCCTGCAATTCTAGCGTGCGGGCATGCAAGATGCTTCCCTGCGCGCCAATGGCAAAGGGCGAGGAGGGCTTCCTCCCCTTCGAGGTGCAGGTCAGCCGCGACCGCGGCCACCACCGCCACCGCCGCCACCACCGCCCCCACGCCTTGGTCCGCCCCGGCCACCGCCGCCCGGCATGCCGCCGC
>JAQGMY010000092.1 GCA_028292105.1 Ramlibacter sp. | reverse complement strand
GCGAGTCGCTGGGGGACCGGCTGGTCACCCGCAGCGGCTACGGGGTGGAGCCGACGCCGCGGGCGCTGGCCTTGTGGCCTTCGATCAGCGATGCCCTGCGCCAGCTGGAAACCTCGCTGACGCCCGGCGAATTCATCGCTTCCGAAGCGACCAACTCGTTCACCCTGGCGATGGCGGATGCGACGGCGGCGGAACTGATGCCCGGCCTGGTCGAGATCATGGAACGGGATGCACCCGGCGTCTCGGTGCGGGTGGTGCCGCTCACCACGCGCGATCCGCGGCGCCTGGTCGACGAAGGTTCCGTGGACCTGGCGGTGGGGTACTTCCCCGCCGTGCTGGCGGACCTGACGGCGCAGGCGCAGGCCGGCGGCATCGCCGGCTTCGACCATGAGCGGCTCTACGATGGCGTCTACGTCTGCGTGATGCGCAAGGGCCACCCGCTCGTCAACGGGACGATGACGCTCAAGCGCTTTTGCGACGCGCGCCACATGCTGGTCAGCTTTTCCGGCCGCCCCTACGGCTTCATCGACGAGGCGCTGGCCTCGCTCGGCAAGCAGCGGCGGGTGGTGCTCACCGTCAACCAGTTCTTCACCGCCGGGCTGGTGGTCGCGGGTTCCGATCTGCTGACGGTGCTGCCGCGGCACTTCATCGACGTCACCGGCCGTGCCGACGAACTGGTCCAGCGGCCGCTCCCGTTCGACGTGCCGCCGGTGCATGTCGACGCGCTCTGGCACCGCCGCCAGGGCCAGCGCAGCGACCACGCCTGGCTGCGGCTGGCAATGGCCGCGGCCGCCCGCAAAGCCTTTGCGAAGATGTGAGCGATGACTTCGGATGTGGCGAGCGGCGCCGCCGGCCGCGTCCGGCACCGGCGGCGGGCACGGGCCCGTAAACTCGACGCCGTGAAGATCCAGCTGATGTCCGACCTGCACCTGGAAGGTCATCCCGCCTACCAGCCCAAACCGGCGCCCGGTGCCGAGCTCCTGGTGCTTGCCGGCGACGTCGGCTCCTATCAGCGCGGCTCGCGCCTGGTCGAGCCCGACTTCGGCCTGGCGCGCTTCTCGCCGCGCTCGGCCTGGCCGGTGCCGGTGCTGTTCGTGCCGGGCAACCACGAGTACGACAACCTCGACTTCGACGAGACCCACGCCCGGCTGCGCGACACCTGCGAGCGCCTGGGCATCACCTGGCTGGAACGCGAGGAACTCGTGCTGGGTGACGTGCGCTTCGTCGGCACCACCCTGTGGTCCGACTTCGATGCCCTGGCGCTGCAGCCGGGCGCACCGGAGCCGACGATGGACCTGTTGCTCAAGCTCAGGCACAAGGCTTTCCGCGCCGCCAACTTCTACTTGCGCAAGGCCGCGGCCATGCGCCGGGGCGAGTTGATGCTGGCCGAAGGCTGGCGCGAGCAGGCCCTGCCCTGCCAGGAATGGTTGCGTGCAGCGCTGGCCCGGCCTTTTGCCGGCACCACCGTGGTCGTGACCCACTTTGCCCCCAGCTTGCGCAGTGCCGACCCGCGCTACGGGGTGACGCCGGCGACCGCCGGCTTTTGCAACTCGCTCGAGGACCTGATGGCGCAGGCGCAGTTCTGGCTGCACGGCCACCTGCATTGCCAGCACGACTACGTCGAGCGCGGCTGCCGCGTGCTGGCCAACACCCTCGGGTACGCGAGCAAGGGCGAACAGGAAGGCTTTCGGGAAGCTTTCACCTTCGACACTGCGGCGCGCTGATCTGAGGTCTTAGGTCTTCTGATCGCACGTCCGCACGTGCAGATTGGGAACAACTGGCACAGGGACTTTACAAGGCCCCTGCCTGCCCGCGGCGCAAGCGGCGCACACTTGATGCATCCCTTTTCCGTTCACCGGGAGTGCCCTCATGAAGCCGCTATGGACGCAGACACTCGTGTGGCTCGCCGCCGTCGCGGCCGCCGTGCTGCTGGCGCTTTTGTCACCCGACCCGGGCGGCGTCACCTTCGACGACGGCGCCCCCGCCGTACCGGCTCACTGACGCCGGGTTGGTGGAGTTCCGCTCCACGTAGGGTGTGCGGCTTGCCGCGAACCGGGACCCGACCGTTGTAGGGTGCGCGGCAACCGCACACCCCACCGGTCAGGCGCTCAGGATCTCCCACAGCTTGGGGCCCGTCAGCGGCATCTGCAACTGCGCCGCCTCCTTGGCATGGCCGGCGCGCGCCAGCGCATCGGCGACGGCATTCACGACGCTCGGCGTCGCGCCGATGGTCCCCAGCTCGCCGACGCCCTTGACCCCCAGCGGGTTGTTCTTGCTCGGCACCGTCTGGTTGACCTCGGTCTTGAAGTCGCAAGCGACGATGTCGAAGCGCGGCGCGGCGTAGTCCATCAAGGTGCCGGTCAGCGGTTGCCCGCTGGCGGCGTCATAGACCATGTGTTCGCACAGCGCCTGGCCGATGCCCTGCACCGCGCCGCCTTCCAGCTGGCCGCGCACGATCATCGGGTTGACCACCCGGCCGATGTCGTTGACGCTCGCATAGGCCACCACCTGCGTTTCGCCGGTGGCGGGGTCGATCTCGACTTCGCTGATGTGGCAGGCGTTGGGCCAGCTCGGTCCGGCCACCGCGCTGGTGTGGTCGATGAAGATGCGCTGCTCCGGCTGCCGGCCCGCCAGCTCGAACAGGTCGATGCCGACGTCGGTGCCCTTCACGGTGAAGCGCGCGCTCCTGTATTCGAGGTCGGCGGGCGCGGCTTCCAGCGCCTGCCCGGCGAGCTGCCGCGCCTGGTCGAGCGTCTTCTCCGCGCCCAGGTGCAGGGACGACCCGCCGGTGAAGAGCGAGCGCGAGCCGGCGCTGCCGAAACCGTCGCCGCGGTCGGTGTCGCCGAGCACCACGCGCACCTTCTCCATCGGCACGCCGAACACGTCCACCACGAGCTGGGCCAGCGTGGTCGCGATGCCCTGGCCCATCTGGTTGACGGCCGAGAACACCTCGATCATCCCGTCGGCTTTCACCTCCACGGTGACGCGCTCTTCCAGCACGTTGCCGCCGGTCCACTCCAGGAAGGTGGCGATGCCCAGGCCGCGCAGCTTGCCTTCGCGCTTGCTCTGGGCGGCGCGTGCCTCGAAGCCGCTCCAGTCGGCCAGGGCCAGCGCTTCGTCCATGATCTTCTCGAATTCGCCGACGTCGTACACCTGCCCCATCGGGTTCTTGTACGGCATCTGGTCCGGACGGATGAAGTTCATGCGCCGCAGGTCGACACGCGGAATGCCGGTCTGGCGCGCCGCTTCGTCCATCAGCCGTTCGATGATGAAGATGGCCTCGGGCCGGCCGGCGCCACGGTAGGCGCCGATCGACACCGTGTTGGTCAGCACCGCCTGGAACTGATAGTCGATGGCCGGCACGTCGTACACGCTGGTCGACACCCACGGGCCGATCAGCAACGGGATCAGCATGCCCGTGGGCGTGGCATACGCGCCCACGTTGGCGCGGGTGCGCAGCCGCACCGCCAGGATCTTGCCCTCTTTGGAGAGCGCCATCGTGGCATGCGCATGCTGGTCACGGCCGTGCCGCGAGCTCAGGAATTCCTCGCTGCGGTCCGGCGCCCATTTCACCGGACGCTTGAGCGTCCACGCCGCCCAGGCCGCCGCCGCGTCTTCCGGATAGATGCCGGTCTTCATGCCGAAGCCGCCGCCGACGTCGCCGACCGTCACGCGCACCTGCGCGGCCGGGATCCCGAGGATGTCGTTGGAAAGCGAAGTCCGCGCGCCGGATGGCATCTGCGAGCTCATGCGCAGGGTGAGCCGCCCGTCCTCTGCGACCCAGGCCAGCACGGCGCGCGGTTCCAGCGAGAGCGCGACCACGCGCTGGTTGACCACCTCCAGCTGCACGATGTGGGCGGCTTGCTGCATGGCCGCCTCGACCTGCGCCGCGTCGCCGTGGCGCATCTCGGCAGCGATGTTGCCGGCGGCCGGCCCGAACACGGTCGGCGCCCCTTCGGCCGTTGCCGTGACGATGTCGGTGGCATACGGCAGTTCTTCGTAATCGACCATCACGGCTTCGGCGGCGTCGCGCGCGGCCTGCAAGCTCTCCGCCAGCACCATCGCGACGGCCTCGCCGACATAGCGCACTTCGTCGTGCGCCAGCACGTGCTGCAGTGGCGTCGCCGGCCTGGTGCCGTTCGGCAGGCCCGGCAAGGTCGGGATGGGCTTGACGCCAGCCGCCAGCAGGTCGGCGCCGGTCACGACCTTCACCACCCCCGGCATCGCGGCCGCGCTGGTCGTGTCGACCGAGACGATCCGCGCGTGCGGATAGGGCGAGCGGACGAACACCAGCCGCAGCTGGCCGGCCGGCGCCAGGTCATCCGTGTACTGGCCCAGGCCCTTCAACAGGCCTTCGTCTTCGATGCGTTTGACGGACCGGCCGCTGCCGAAGCGCGTGCCGATGTCTGCGTTGTCCAGGGTGTCGGTGCTCATGGTGGCCGCAAGTCTCGCCGATTTCCGGCGCCCGCGCAGCCCGGGTCAGCCCTCAGCGCATGGCGCCGGCGTCGCCGCTCACCTTGGCGGACGTCCAGCGCAGCAGGTCGATCCACATCTGGCGCATCTCGCCGTCCAGCGGCGTGCGCAGCGAGTTCGGCAATTCGATGGTGACGACCGGCACGCCCTTGTGGACGCCGCCGTAGTTGCCCAGCGAACCCGGAAAGATGCCGACCTGGTCCAGGTACAGCCGCCCGAGCCGCGAGGGCGGCACCGACGGGCCGTCGAAGTCGAGCACGCCATACGGCGCGTGGATGGAGACGATCAGGTGCGGCTTGTAGCTTTGCATCTGCTCGTGCAGGAAGCGGGTCTCCGGTTCGGACAGCGGCTTCGGCCCGGGGAAGCGGCGCGGGTCCTTGCCGGTGCGTTTTTGCCAGTACACCGGCGCATCCTTGTCCCAGTCCGGCGTCGGGAAGTTGCGGTTCAGGTCCACGCCCTTCCCATTGGTCCGCTTGGGCGGCTGGCCCAGCATGCCGTCGGGGTTCACGATGGGCACGAAGCGCCAGTGCACCGGCTGCGGCATCTGCACGTGCTCCTCGGCGGCCAGCCGGATCCAGTGCAGGGCCACCGAGGACGACGAGAGCTCGTCGCCGTGGATGCCGCCGATCACCATCACGCGCAAGGCCGCCTTCTCGGGGCCGACGTCGCGCGTGTAGAGCGGGATCCCGCCGACCGAGCGGGCGCGGCTCTCCACCAGCCCCGTGCTTTCGCACAGGGCCCGGGTGACGTTGGGCAGCTTGCCGACAAAGCGGTCACAGGGCTTGAGGCTGGCGGCTGGCGCCGCTTTGGCGGCGGAGGCGGCTGCCACCGGCCTGGTCGCCGCCACTGGCTTGCTCGCTGCCGCCGGCTTGGTCGGCGCCGCCGGCCGGGGGAAGCGGAGCTCCGCCTGCAGTACCAAGGGGAGCAGCAGCCCCGCCAGCAATGTCCATCGCTTGCTATTCACTCGTCCCTCTCCCCCGACTCGTACAAGGTCTCGCGTCCCATCCGGTCCAGCACCAGTTCAGCCGTCCAGGGCAGCATCAACGACCCGCAGCGGCTGTCCCGATAAAGGCGTTCCAGTGGCAGATGTTTCATCATGCTCTGGCCGCCGCAGGTCCGAATGGCCAGACGCGCGAGATCGTTCGCACCTTCCATCACGGTGTAGTGCGCCGCATACAGGCGCATGCGTTGGTCCTTGGACGGATTCGGCCCGGCCTCCAGCACCGCGCGCAGGAAGATGCTGCGCATCTGCTCCAGCTGTATGCGCATTTGCGCCACCGCGATCTGCTTGGTCGGATACATGCGCCGCTTGACCGGCGGCTCCCCCGGCACTTCGCCGCGCAGGTAGCTGACGGTGAAGTCGTAGGCCGCGTTGGCGATGCCCAGGTAGGTGGGCGCCAGGGTGAAGAACATCGCCGGCCAGGTCTGGGCACCCTTCCAGTACACGCCGCGCGGCATCAGCTGCTCGTCGTCGCTGACGAAGACGTCCGCGAAACTGAGGTTGCGGCTGACGGTGCCGCGCATACCCAGCGGGTTCCAGTCGCCGCTGATGCCGAAGCCGGGGCTCGTTGCCGGCACCGCGAGGTACAGGGTGTCGCGCGCGTCCGGCTTCTCGTCGCCCTTGTCTTCGGTGCAGAGCACGCCGTAGTAGTCGGCCGCGCCCGACAGCGAGGCGAAGATCTTGCGGCCGTTCACGCGCCAGCCCCCTTCCACCTTGCGCGCGGTGGTGCCGAAGGGGGCGCGGCCGGCGGCGGCGGCGCTGCCTTCCGAGAAAGGCTGGGCGTAGACCGCGCCGTCACGCACCACCCGGGCGAAGTGCAGCTCGCGCCGGCGTTCGTGTTCGGCGCGCTGGGTCTCGCTCATGGGCACGCCATCCGCCAGCACGCCGGTCCACAGCGTCGACGACACATGCATGTTGTAGGTCAGCGCGGTGGCGCCGCAGAAGCGCCCGATCTCGGCGGCGACCATCATGTACGTCGGGTAGTCCGCGCCCAGGCCGCCGTGGCTTTCGGGCACGCACAGCTTCAGCAGGCCGGCGGCGCGCAGGTCCTCGTAGTTGGCGAAGGGAAAGCTGGCTTGCTCGTCCCACTGCGCGGCGCGCGCCGCGAACTTGTCGCGTCCGAGTTCATGGGCGAGCGCCAGCAGCGTGCGCTGCTGCGCCGTGAAGGCGTGCTCGCCGACGGCGGGGGTGAATGCAAGGGGGATCGATGCGGGCATGCGGTGTCGTTCAATGGGCGCTGCGCAGGCACATGGTCAATGCAGCAAGGCTTCCGGCAAGGCCAGGAAATTGAGCAGCAAGCCGTCGAAGTCCTCCGGCGCCTCCAGGTTCTGCAGGTGGCCTATGCCCTTCATCTCGATGTAGGTGCTGCGCGGGATCGCCGCTGCCATCTTCTTCATCACCGCGGGCGGTGCATTGCGATCGTGCTCACCGGCGATCACCAGGGTCGGCACGCCGATCTGGTCCAGCATGTTGCGCCGGTCGAAGGTGACGATGCACTCCAGCGCCCGCCGGTAGGTCGCCGCCGGCACCAGTCCCATGCAGTGGGTGGCGAGCCGCACGCCCTCCGGCAGCGAGCCGGGTCCGACCAGCTGCGGCACCAGGGTCTCGGCCAGTTCCGCCATGCTCCGGCCGGCGTCCAGCGGTGCCGTGCGCGACGCGATGAACTCGCGCTGCCAGTCGCCATCGGGCTTGCCGAAGGCGGGCGAGGTGCCGCTCAACACCAGCCGGCTCACCAGCTCGGGCCGGCGCGCCACCACCTCCTGCGCCACCATGCCGCCCATGCTGTGGCCGACCAGGACCACCTTCTCGCACTGGAGGCTCTCGATCAGCCGCACGCAGCTTTGCGCCAGGCCCTTGAAGGTGTAGGGCTCGATCGGCGCGCTGTGGCCGTAGCCGGGTGCGTCCCAGGCGACGGCGCGATAGCCCGCGCCGGCGAGCGTTTCCACCTGCGGTGCGAAGGCCAGGTGGCCGCCGCCGATGCCATGCAGCATCAGCACGGTGGGGCCGCCGCCCAGGGTGGTGAAGGTGGGAACTGCAGTCATGCGGGGAGTGTCCCGGAGTCGACCACCACCGTGTCATCGAGCTTGACCGTGCAGTGGCGCAGCGGCAGGTCGAAGTGGCCCGGCGTGTGGCGGCCGGCGACTTCGTTGGCGCCGGTCGAATAGAGGAAGTTGCCGGCAAAGGCGCGCAGCTCGGTGCCGTTGAAATCGCGCTTGTCGTACAGCGCCATGCTGTCCCAGCGCGCCTGGCGATTGAGGCCGTAGCCGACGTGGCTGACGGCATGCGCGTCGCGATCGCCCCAGGCCGCGATGTAGCTGCGCATCAGGTCGGCGTCGACGCCGCTGCCTTCGATGCGCGTGACGTAGTCGTTCTCCACCCGCAGGACGACCCGCTTTTCCAGGTAGCGCTTGAAGGTCAGGTTGACGTCGCCCTCGTCCAGCACCAAGGTGCCGTTGACGCTGCCCGCCGCCGGGAACGCCAGCGCCAGTCCGCCAGGCCAATGGGTCATGGTGCCGGGCCGGCTGGTGTAGCCCCAGTTGCCGCCGCTGACGGCACCCTGCAGCGAGATGGTCAGGTCGGTGCCGGCGCTGGAGGTGACGCGCATCTCGCGGGCAGCACGCAGGCGTTTCACGTGGGCCTTCACCAGCGGCTCGAGCGCGTCGTCGGGCACCAGCCGGGCGAGCGCTTCGGGATGTTCGTTGCTCACGTAGAGGACGCGGGCGCCGCCTTCGAGGATGGCGGGCAGCTCCGGTGCGTGCATCAGGCCTTCGACGGTGCAGTCGACGACCAGCGTGCTGCCGGCGAGGGCGGAGACGACGGGAGCGATGTGGCGCAAGACCATGGAGGCGCCGGTCGAGCGGGCCACGGGAAGGGCCTGGCTGAAGGTGCTTGGCAGCACCAGGCTGAACACCTCGGCGCCGAGACGTGCCGCGGCGAGGCGGGCCAACTGCGGCAGCACCGGGCGCGACTGGCTCTCACTGAGCACCGCGACCGTGTCTCCGGGCTGCAGCCCGCAGCGGCCCAACACCGCTTCGAACGCGGCCAGCCACGCGGGTTCGATGGTTTCCTGCAGCATGCCGTTCACGCGCCCCTTAATCGGACCATAATACATGAAAATTCATGCAAATCCGGTCGCCATGAACCCGCCGCGCCAGGCCCAGCCACCGAGCTTCTCGACCCCGGAGTTCCGGGCCGCCCTGGGCATGTTCGCCACCGGAGTGACCATCGTCACGGCCAGCGCGCCCGATGGTTCGGTGATCGGCCTCACGGCCAATTCCTTCAACTCGGTGTCCTTGTCGCCGCCGCTGGTGCTGTGGAGCCTCTCGCATGCGGCCGCCTCGATGCCGGTGTTCAGGGCCGGCTCGCACTATGCGATCAACGTGCTCGCCGCCGACCAGAAGCCGCTGGCGGAACGCTTCGCGGCCAAGGGCGCCGATCGCTGGACGGGCGTCACCTTCGACCAGGGCGTGGGCGGCGCACCGCTGCTGCACGGCGCGGCGGCCAGCTTCGAATGCTTCAACCGCAGCCGCTACGAGGAAGGCGACCACGTCATCTTCATCGGCGAGGTGGAGCGCTGCACCCACCGGCCGGGCGCCCTGCCCCTGCTGTTCCACGGTGGCCGCTTCTTCACCGAGATGCCGCTGTGAGCGCGCCATGAGCAACCGCTTCGTCGACGACTACCTCGGCTACCTGCTCGGACAGGCCAATCACGCGCTCTACAAGGGCTTCGACGCCCAGGTCCGCGCCGCCGGGATCAGCTCGATCGAATGGCGGGTGCTGGCCACCTTGCATGACAGCGCCCCCTTGCCGGTCAGCCAGCTCGCGCATGAAGTCCTCTCCAAGCAGCCCACGGTCACCAAGCTGGTCCAGCGCATGTGCGAACAGGGCTGGTTGCGGCTGGAGGCCGATGCCGCCGACCAGCGCCGCACGCTGGTGGCCGCCACTGCCGCCGGGCGCCGGCTGGTGCGGCCGCTGGTCGAAGAAGCCCGGGCCCACGAAGCCAACGTCCTCAGCGCACTCGGCCCGGACGAAAGCTCCGCACTCAAGAACCTCCTGGGCAAGCTGGCAGCCCGCTGATCCGGGGCGTTGCGGCCGGGCGACGGGGGCGCGCGTTCCGCTTGCGGCTCGCGGCCGACCCGACACCATAATGATTCGATGAACGCCAGCCCGGGCCGCCGCCGCGCCCTCACGCGAACCGCAGGCCACGCCACGCTGCTGGCACTGGCACTGCTCGCCGGTTGCGCCAGCCGCAACGCCAACGCACCCGTGCGGATCACCCCGGCCGCCCTCTATGCGGCACCCACGCAAGGCGACCGGGCGACCCTCATGTTGCGCGTGGTGCACCCCGGTGGGCAATACACCATCTCCACGTACGAGCAGCCGGTGAGCTGTTCCAGCCGGCGCGAGTTCGTCAGCAGCACGGTGCGCGATCCGGAACGCACCAGCACGCAGGTGGTCGCCGGGCGGCTGCAGACCGTCGGCTTCCTGCACGTGCGCACCGACCGTCGGATCTGCGAGGTGATCGTTTCCTTCCAGCCGGCACGCGGCCGCACCTACCTGATGCGCAGCATCGGCGACATGGAGCGTTGCCAGGTCGATATCCTCGACGCGACATCGGCGGATGCGCCGCGCGAAGTTCCGATCCTGCGGCGCGAGCGCATCGGCTACGGCCTGCACGACAACGCCTGCAAGCCGATCACCAGCACCGCCATGGTTTCGCCCGCGCCTGCTGCCGGCGGCGCCAGCGGCACGGCGCCCGCGCGGCCGTCCCTGGACGACTTCCGCGACCTGCTGCCGCGCCCATGATGCGCACCTTGCGGCACTTCACCTGGCGCGCTGCCCTCGGCGCGGCAGCCGCCCTGTTCGCCGGCGGCGCCGGCGCGCAGTCGACCTCGCCGGAAGACCTGTACCGCAACCTCTCGCCCAGCATCTGGCTGGTGCGCGCCTACGACGCCGACGGCCTGGCGATCCGCTCCGGCAGCGCCGTGGTCACCAGCCCGGAGACGCTGCTGACGAACTGCCACGTGCTGCGCCAGGCCAAGCGCATCACGATCACGAACGACAACGTGCAGCACGGTGTTCGCCTGCAGCACATCGACGTCGAGCGCGACCTGTGCCAGATCACCGCGCGCAACCTGAGCGCGCCCCCGGTGCCGATCGGCAATACCGACCGGCTGGCGGTGGGGCAGAAGGTCTACGCGCTGGGCAATCCGCTGGGCATCGAGCGCACGCTGAGCGACGGCCTCATCTCGGCGCTGCACCGCACCGAAGCAGGACGCGAACTGTTCCGCATCCAGACCTCGGCGCCGATCTCCCCGGGCTCCAGCGGCGGCGGCCTGTTCGATGCCCAGGGACGGCTGATCGGCATCACCACCTCGCAGCGCATCGACGGCCAGAACATCAACTTCGCCATCCCGATCGACTGGCTGCGTGACCTGGCGGCCCGCAGCGATGCGGCCTTGCGCTCGGCGGCGATCCCGCCGACCACCGCGCTGCGGCCGGCCGCACCATCCTCTTCGACGGCGGGGAAGCCGGAGGTCAACGACATCGAGTCCGTGCCGGTGACCGCAGCCTGCAAGGAGGAGTACCGCAAGTACGTCGGCTCCACCGGGCCCAAGGCCTTCGCCATCACCGACAAGGGCCGCTGCTTCTGGCAGCGCACCCGCACGCCGAACCGGCCGGAGGTCAGCAACAACGCCGACCCGTCGGTCCGCGCGATGGAACTGTGCGTGCACTTCCTGGGCAGCGGCTGCACGCTGTACGCGGTCGACAACGCGGTCGTCTTCAAGCGCTAGCACCTTCGTTTTCGCGGCCGGGCGCCGCGCGCCGCCGGCGCCTGCTTCGCTACCATCGGCCGATGCTCGAACGAAAACAACATCTCGACGCGCTCGCTGTCTCGCTTCTCATCGCCTGCTGCGCCTTCTGGGGCTTCCAGCAGATCCTGATCAAGGCGATCGTCACCGAAGTGCCGCCGCTGTGGCAGGCGGCGTTGCGCTTCGTCGGCGCCACCGTGCTGCTGTTCGCCTGGTGTGCATGGCGCCGGGTGAAGCTGTTCGAGCGTGACGGCACCTTGATGGCCGGCCTGCTGGCAGGTGCGCTGTTCGCCGGTGAATTCACCTGCATCTACCTGGGACTGCGCGACACGGCCGCATCCCGGTTGACCGTCTTCCTCTACACCTCGCCCTTCGTGGTGGCCGTGCTGCTGCCACGCTTCGTGCCCGCGGAAAAGCTGCGCCCGGTGCAATGGGTTGGACTGGTGATCGCCTTTGCCGCGGTGGCGCTGGCGTTCAGCGAAGGTTTCAACGGCCACAGCACGGCGCGCCAGTTGCGCGGCGACGCGTTGGGGCTGCTGGCAGGCATGTTGTGGGGGCTGACCACGCTGGTGATCCGCAGCTCGAAGATGTCGACGGCCAGCGCCGAGAAGACCTTGTTCTACCAGGTGGGCGTGACCGCGCTGGTGGCGCCGCTGCTGTCGCTCGCGCTCGGGGAGCACTGGTCCTTCGAGTACTCGAATCTCGCCTGGACCTCGATCGCGCTGCAGACGGTGATCGGCGCCTTCGCCAGCTACCTGGCCTGGATGTGGATGCTGCGGCACTACCCGGCGACGCAGCTGTCCTCCTTCACTTTCCTCTCGCCCTTGTTCGCGCTGCTGTTCGGCGTGGCGCTGCTGGGCGAACACCTCACCGGCCAGTTGGCGGCGGCGCTGGCCGCGGTCGCTACCGGCATCGTGCTGGTCAACCGCAAGAAGGCGGCCTGAGCGCTTCTAGCCGCAGAAGCCGGGATCGAGGTCCCAGGCCTGGCGCAGCATGGCGTTCCACAGCAAGGTGTTCTGGTCGCCCTTGCGCGCAGTGCGCTCGTACTGCTCGGACGCGCGCGCCGCGATCTCTTCGCGCGGCCGGATCAGCGGCACGCCAGTGGCTTGCGCCGCGACCTGCACCTCGCAGGCGCGCTGCACCATGTAGTGCTCGGCGAAGGCATCGCCGATCGACGGGCCGCACACCAGCAGCCCGTGGTTGCGCAGGATCATCACGTTGCGGTCGCCCAGGCTGGCGGCCAGGCGCGCGCTCTCCTCGCGATCGAGCGTGATGCCCTCGAATGCGTGATACGCCACCCGGCCGGCATAGAACATCGAGTTGAAGCTCAGGGGCAACAGGCCGCCTTGCTGGCACGACACCACCTGCGCTGCCGTGGTGTGCGTGTGCACCACGCAATGCGCGTCGGCACGGGCGGCATGCACGGCGCTGTGCACCACGAAGCCGGCAGGATTCACCGCATGGGCGCTGGGTTCGACCTGGCGGCCGTCCAGGTCGATCTTCACCAGGTTGCCGGCCTTCACTTCGCGGTACATCAGGCCGAAGGGATTGATCAGGAAGTAGGGCGTGCCCGGCACGCGCGCCGTCAGGTGGTTGTAGATCAGCTCGTGCCAGCCGAGATGCGCGAACAGGCGATAGGCCGCGGCGAGTTCGCAGCGAACCTGCCATTCCTCGCGCCCGCAGCGGGCGGGCCGCCGCTGCTCGAAGGCGTCCTGCATGGCCCCCTCGACCATGGCGCCACGGGTGTCCTGCGCTGCCGGGGTCACGCGCCCACTCCTGCCGAATGCGGCGCGATGGCGATCGTGGTTGCCGCCTTGCCGGTGGCTTGCGCTGCGCGCTCCGCGGCCAGATGCTTGTCGAAGGTCCGGCGGAAGTGCGACAGCGCCGCATCGGCCGCCACCATCTGCAGTTCGAACGAGGGATCGGCGTCGATCTCTTTTTGCTGCGCCTCGATCAGGTGCTTGTCTTCCATGAAGCCCTCGATCAGGCTCTGGTGCAGCGAGCGCGAGATGTTGTGGTCGTCGCCCTCGTAGTTGTTCAGGTAGGTCCAGAAGAAGTGCGTGGAGCGCCGCGTCTCCGGCGTCATGAACTGGCAGTTGCGGTATTCCCGCGTGCCTTCGCGATTGCCTTTTTCCGAACCGCTGCCGGCGGGCGAGAACATCGATTCGAGGAAGAAGATGCCGGGCACCTGCATGTGGCCGATGTTGCGCCGGTCCACCTTCGTGTCCTTCTCCCCTGCGGGCAGGACCTTGCGGTGGAACGGCGGCGGCGCCGCGTTCATGTGCCAGCGCTCCACCCGAAAACCGTTGTCCAGCCGCTCCACAGCCACCGGCTTGGTCACATAGGCGTATTCCTCCGAGCCGCCCAGCGTCCTGGTGTGCACGAAGGCCAGGTGCGCGAAGTCGGACAGGTTGTCGACGATCAGCATCCAGTTGGCGTCGTAGTGCATGTAGTCGGGCACGCCCTTCCATTGCGGATCGCGCAGGTAGGGGAAATCGACGATGTCCGCCGGATCGGCCTGGGCCGGATCGCCCATCCAGATCCATACGAGGTGATCGCGTTCGACCACGGGATAGCTCTTCACGCCGAGCTTGGCCGGGATGGTGTCCTGCCCCGGGATCTGGATGCACTTGCCGGTGGAGTCGAACTTGAGCCCGTGGTACATGCAGCGCACGCAGTCGCCCTCGCGCCGTCCCAGGTGCAGCGGCACGCCCCGATGGCAGCAGCGGTCCCGCAGGGCGACCACCTTGCCGCTCTCCGCCTTGTAGAGAAGCACACCTTCTTCCAGGATGGTGCGCGGCAGCATCCTGCCGTCCAGGAGTTCGTGGTCCCAGGCGGCGACGTACCAGCAATTCTTCAGGAACATGGCGATCTCCGGTGCGGTGGAACCATCATAGGAGCCGCCTGGCGCTTGGGGCGCAGCGGCACTCAAGCGGCTCCGCGGGCGGCGGCGCTGCGCTCACGCGCGAAGTCCACGTACCAGTCCAGGCATCCGGGATTGGCCATCGCGTCGCGGTTCACGACCTTTTCGAGCGGCTGCCCGAGCAGCAGCTTCTTGATCGGCAGTTCCTGCTTCTTGCCGGACAAGGTGCGCGGAATCTCCGCCACCTGCAGGATGGCGTCGGGCACGAAGCGCGGACTCAGCGCATTGCGGATCGCCACGGCCAGCCTGGCCTTCAGCGGCGCGTCGAGCGTCATGCCGGGACGCAGCACCACGAACAAGGGCATGTAGCTTTCCCGGCCCAGGTATTCCAGGTCGACCACCAGCGAATCCAGCACCTCCGGCAACGCTTCCACCGCGCTGTACAGCTCGCTGGTGCCCATGCGCAGGCCGTAGCGGTTGATGGTGGCGTCGCTGCGGCCGTAGATGATGCAGCCGCCCTCGGGCGTGATCCGCAGCCAGTCGCCGTGCCGCCAGACCCCTGGATAAGTGTCGAAGTAGCTGGAGAGATAGCGCCGGTCGCCTGCATCGTTCCAGAAATACAGCGGCATCGACGGGATGGGCTGCGTGCAAACGAGCTCGCCGACTTGCCCGGTGACCGGCTGCCCCTGCTCGTCCCAGGCTTCCACCGCACAACCCAGCAGGCGGCATTGCATCTGCCCCGGGACCTGCGGCAGCTCGCGATGGCCGCCGATGAAGGCGCCGGCAAAGTCGGTGCCGCCGGAAATGTTGCACCACCAGATGTCGTGAACACCCAGCCGCTCGAACTGCTGCGTGCCCCAGCGCTGCGTGTCCTCCGAGAGCGGCGAGCCGGTGGTGCCGAGCGCGCGCACCGCCTTCAGCCCCGGCATGCTTGCCAGGTCGACGCCGGCCTTCATGCAGTTGGCGAAGTAGGCCGCGCCCGCGCCGAAGAACGTGACCCCCAGGTCGGCGGCGAAGCGCCACAGCACCGTCCAGTCCGGGTTCTCCTTGCTGCCGGCGGGATTGCCGTCATAGATGCAGACCGTGGTGCCATTCAGCAGCCCGCCCATCTGCGCGTTCCACATCACCCAGCCGGTGGAGCTGTACCAGTGGTAGCGCTCGCCCCGGTTGTTGTCCTCGTAGCTGCAACCGATGTCGTTGTGCAGGTTGAGCATCTGCAGCCCCACCAGCACCGTGCCGCCATGTCCATGCACGATCGGTTTCGGCAGCCCGGTGGTGCCGCTGGAGTAGACGATCCACAGCGGGTGGTCGAAGGGCAGCCAGGCGGGCTCGAACGCGTCCACCTCGGGCCCGGTGGCTGCCATCGCGTCATCGAGGTCGGTGAAGGCGGGCAGAGCCTTGGGGTCGGTGGCGAGCGAGCGTTGCACCAGCAGGTGCGTGACCGTTGGCAAGGCAGCCTTCAGTTCCGCCACGACGGCCGTGCGGTCCATATCGCGCCCGCCGTAGCGCACGCCGTCACAGGCGATCAGCATCTTCGGCGCGATCTGGCGGAAGCGATCGAGCACGGCCGCCGTGCCCATGTCGGGCGCGCAGATGCTCCAGACGCCGCCCAGGCTGACCACGGCGAGGAAGGCGACCATGGCTTGCGGGATGTTCGGCAGGTAGGCCGCCACCCGGTCGCCGGGCTGCAGGCCCTGCGACCGCAGGTGCAGAGCCAGCGCCGCAACCTGACGCCGCAACTCGGGCCAGGACAGCTCACCGTGCTGGCCCTTCTCGTTGCGGCTGATGATGGCAGGCAGCCCGGCCGCATGCGCCGGCGCCACATGGCGGAACACCTGCCGGGCGTAATTGAACTGGGCGCCTTCGAACCAGCGCGCGCCGGGCATCCTCGGCTCGGCCAGCACCTTCGCATGCGGCGTCGGCGACTCCAGCCGGTAGTAGTCCCAGATGCTTTGCCAGAAGCCGTCGAGGTCCGTCACCGACCAGCGCCAGAGGGCGTGGTAGTCCTCGAACCGCAGCCCGCGCGCCTCGCGCAGCCAGTCCTGGTAGAGCCGGATGTGGGGAACGTTGGGTGCACTCATGTCGCGACCAGATTAGCATCGGCCACCAGACGCGCATCAGGAGTTGCCCATGCCTCGCAAGTTCGTCGACCTGTCGATCTTCCTGGAGAACGACGTCATGTCCGATCCGCCCGCCTTCGCGCCGAGGATCCAGTACTTCACGCACGAGCAGTCCTTCGAGCAGATCGCGCCCTTCTTCCCCGGCCTGCAGAAGGGCGACCTGCCCGATGGCGAAGGCTGGGCCGTCGAGACGGTGCAGCTGTCCACGCACAACGGCACGCACCTCGATGCGCCCTATCACTTCCACTCCACCATGAACAAGAAGCTGGGTGAGAAGGAGCGGGCGATCGCGATCCACGAAGTGCCGCTGGAGTGGTGCTTCCAGCCGGCCGTGAAGCTGGACTTTCGCCACTTCGCCGACGGCTATGTGGTGACGGCTGCCGACGTCGAAGCGGAGCTGACGCGGGTGGGGCACGCGTTGCAGCCGCTGGAGATCGTCGTGATCAACACGCGGGCGGGCTCGCGTTACGGCCACGACGACTATGTCGCCGCCGGTTGCGGCATGGGCTACGAGGCGACCATGTACCTGCTGGAGCGCGGCATTCGCCTGACGGGCACCGACGCCTGGAGCTGGGATGCGCCCTTCGTGCACACGGCGAAGAAGTACGGCGCGACCCAGGACGCGTCGCTGATCTGGGAAGGCCACAAGGCGGGGCGCGACATCGGCTACTGCCACCTGGAAAAGCTGCACAACCTGGAGTCCGTGCCGGCGGACGGCTTCTACATCAGCTGCTTCCCGCACAAGATCCGCGGCGCGTCGGCAGGGTGGACGCGGGCGGTGGCGATCTTCGACGATGCGCTGATGGCGTCACGCTAGCGGCTCATTGGCTATTTCGCACACGCGTGCTATATTGAACCCATGGACGCCAAGACCCAGAAAGCCGAGCTGACCCGCGCCGCCATCGTCGGCGCGGCGCTGGACCTGGCTGCGGCCGAGGGGCTGGAGGCGATCACCCTGCAGGCCGTGGCCGATCGCATCGGGCTGTCCAAGAGCGGCGTGTTTTCCCGCATCGGCTCGCGCGAGGCGCTGCAGATGGCGGTGATCGACGAGTTCGGCCGCCGCTTCCTGGCCGACGTGTTCCTGCCCGCCATGCAGCAGCCCAAGGGACTGCCCCGACTCAACGAGGTCGTGCGACGCTGGATCATCCGCACCCGTGATGTCGAGGCCCAGCAAGGCTGCATCTTCACCGCCGGCGCCTTCGAGCTGGACGACCGCGAAGGCCCCCTGCGCGATCACCTGCTGGGAGAGGTCACGCGCTGGCGCGCCGCGCTGCGCCGCACCGTGCTGCTGGCCGTCGAGGCCGGGCACCTGAAGGCCGACACCGATACCGAGCAGGTCGTGGCAGCCCTCTATGGCCTCGTGATGGGGCTGCTGCACGACACCCGCTTCCTGCGCGACCGGCGCGCCGCAGACCGGGCCCAGCAGACCTGGGACCGGCTGCTGAAGACTTACCAGAGCTGAGAAGAACCCGGAGACATCCATCGCAGTCGCCCATGCCCCAATTTCGCACAGCCATGCGAAGAAAAGGAAAACCCCATGCTCACCCTCCTCTCCCTCGTCGCCGTCTATGGCGCCTGGCGCCTCACCCGCGCCGCCATCGACGCCGTGCAGCAGCTGCCGCGCAGCAACGAAGACCTCGTCTACTTCTGAAAGCCAGGCCATGAGCACCCGTACCGCTGCCAACGTCACGCCGGGCTACTACCAGCCTGGCATCGGCCTGCGCCTGTTCCGCTTGGCGCTGGGCACTGCACAGAAGCTATGGCCGGCCCTCGCGGTTCGCGCCGCCGTGCGGCTGTTCTGCACGCCCCTGCCGCCCAAGTGGCTGCAACGCGGCCCGGCATGGGGCCCCGAGTGGAAGGTGGCGCACTGGCGCTTCGAGGACGCGAACCTCACCGTCTACTCGCAGGCGAGCGCTCCGGACGCGCCGGTCGCCCTGCTGGTGCACGGCTGGGGCGGCCACGCGCGCCAGCTGCTGCCGCTCGCGCAAGCGCTGGCGCAGCACGGTCTTCGTCCCGTCTTGCTGGACCTGCCGGCGCACGGCCGCAGCGCCGGTGCCAGCAGCAACCTGCCGCAGTTCGCGCGTGCCATCGAGTACGCGACCAGCCGGCTGCAGCACGAGGGCCACACGATCGGGCTGCTCGCCGCCCACTCGCTGGGTGCCAACGCGGCGGCGTACGCTGCCAGCCGCGGCCTGGCCGTCGGCAAGCTGGTGCTGCTGGCGCCGCCCGCCTCGCCGCGCCGCTACACGCACTACTTCGCCGAGGTGTTCAGGCTGGCCGAAGCCACGCGCGCGGGCCTGCAAAGGCGCATCGAGGAACGCGAAGGGGTGCTGATGAAATCCTTCGAAGCAGCGGCCGTGGCGGGGCGCATCCACGTGCCCACGCTGGTGGTGCATGACCGCGGCGACCAGGTCAACGCCTTTGCCGACGGGCAGGCGTATGCGCATGCGATCGGCGGCGCACAGCTGCTGGCGACGGAGGGGCTCGGCCACCGCAAGATGCTGAAGGACGCAGGGGTGATCGGCAAGGTGGTGCTGTTCGCGCGCTGACCCCCGGCTTGCGCCCCCGGGGCAATGCTCCTAGCATCGTCCGCTACCAACAACGAGGAGCGCGGACATGGCCCTGTTCGACTGGACGGAGAAGCCCGCAGCGGTGCTGCAGCAAGGTGGCGTCATCGCGCCCGACGAGCGACTGCCCTGGCCGCAGACCGCGGCGATGGGCGTGCAGCACGTGATCGCGATGTTCGGCGCGACGGTGCTGGCGCCCATCCTCATGGGCTTCGATCCCAACATCGCCATCCTCATGAGCGGCGTGGGCACGCTCATCTTCTTCCTGATCACCGGCGGCAAGGTCCCCAGCTACCTGGGCTCGAGCTTCGCCTTCATCGGCGTGGTGATCGCGGCGACCGGGTACGCCGGCAAGGGCCTCAACACCAACATCGCCGTCGCGCTGGGCGGCATCATCGCCTGCGGCCTGGTGTACGCGGCCATCGGCGCCGTCGTGCACGCGGTGGGCACCGGGTGGATCGAACGCTTCATGCCGCCGGTGGTGACCGGCGCGGTGGTCGCCGTGATCGGCCTGAACCTGGCCAGCATCCCGGTCAAGAACATGGCGAGCAACAACTTCGAAAGCTGGATGCAGGTGGTGACCTTCGTCTGTGTCGGCCTGGTCGCGGTGCTGACC